>CADBHR010000030.1 GCA_902794475.1 uncultured Methanobrevibacter sp.
GTGAAAGAGGATTTGAAAAGTAATTTTCAAATATATATTTGAAAAAAATGACTCTGTGTCTTTTTTGTGAAATTCATCTCCGACCTAAAAGAGGTCGGACTATTCTTTCACTAATTTGATAAAACGAGGAATAAACAATGGATAAGAGAAAAGTAATAAGTATAATTGGCATAATTCTTTTAATCGTTATAGCTGCCATTGTTATAGTAATGCTAACCACAGTAAATTATGATAGAATTGATGTGACACCAAACGGAACAACAATAGAGGTCCCTTCCGAAAAAACGAAATTTGACGGAAATGTCGAAGGTGCAAAAATATGGCACTGGGACAAGGGAATACTAATTACATACAACAGCAACGAGGACAAGAATATTATCAAAGTAAGTGAAATGGGTTTCAATACCCTGAATGATATAATAAAAAAAGGAGAAAATCAAAGCATTGATGGTTTTACATGTTATGTGATAAATGCTGATGAACTAATGGAAATCCATATTTTCAATATAATTAAAG
Source organism: uncultured Methanobrevibacter sp. (assembly GCA_902794475.1). Classification (GTDB taxonomy): domain Archaea; phylum Methanobacteriota; class Methanobacteria; order Methanobacteriales; family Methanobacteriaceae; genus Methanocatella. The sequence goes on from CADBHR010000030.1 coordinate 517, forward strand.
TAAACTATAACGGAAAATTCTACTGCATTCCTTTAACTAATGAAACTACTCATGATAATATCCTAATTTGCTGCAAAGACCAAGGCATGGCAGTTCATATGGCCCAATCAGTACATTACAAAAATGTTTTTCCAGACAAAACGGATTTAACCGATACCCTCGACACTGTGAAAAACATGACTGAAAATTATGCAAACAATACCAAGTTAAATGAAGTCAAATCCACAGTAGAAGAAAAAACCGGAGTAAATCTAGATGATGCTAAAAACACAATTGAGCAATACACTGAAAAATTACCCATATAAACTGATTGATAATTCTTGAAATAAACAAGGAATGATTATAATGGAAATTATTAACGAGAAACCAACCCCAAAACGAAGTTTAAAAAGAAGCCTAATCGTATTTATTGGAAATGTCTTGGGAATATATCTCATAAGTTTTTTAGGATTAGGAGTTGAAGTTAGTTACTTTGATGACATAATAATGTTAGTACTATTGATAAGTTTAATCAATTCGCTATTTTGGCCTCTTTTAACAAGAATAGCAATGCCATTTTTAGTTTTAACCTTCGGTGTAGGTGCATTAATATTAAACGGACTTCTGCTTCATATTTTCGCACCATTATTTGATATAGAAATCAAAGGTGCTGCAATTATTCTTGCTCCATTAGCTATGGCGATTGTTTCAACTATAATTTCATCATTAATAACAATTGACGATGACAGCTCATATTACCGGTCTGTTTTAAGAGATGCTGAAAAGAAAAGAAAAAATAATATTAAGGATTACCCTGGAGTAATAATTGTTGAAGTCGATGGTCTTGCTTACGAAGTATTATGTGAAGCAGTCGAAAGAGGAGAGATGCCTACTGTTAAAAAAATGATTGAAAGTGATGATTACAATCTTAGAATGTGGGAAACTGACCTGTCTTCCCAAACCGGCGCAAGTCAAGCAGGAATCCTTCATGGAAATAATGAAGGCATAGTTGCATTTAGATGGGTAGAAAAAAGCAATGGTAATGAGATGATGCAATGTTCCGGAATCAGTAACGTTCCTGAATTAGAACATAGGATTTCTGATGGAAACGGATTGCTCGTTGACAATGGAGCAAGCAGATCAAATTTATTCTCAGGAGATACCGATAACGTAATATTTACATTCAGTAAGATAACAAACTTTAAAAAACTATACAATAAGGCATGGTACTCAGTATTTTCCAATCCAAGCAATTTCGCACGTATAATTGCTTTGTTTCTTGGAGACATAATACGTGAAATATGGTCACAGATTTCACATTCCATTAAAAACATCAGACCAAGAATAAAACGTGGAATAATATATATTCCAACAAGAGCTGCTACAAATGTATTTATGAGAGAAATCAACACTGCCACATTAATTGGGGACATGATGGTTGGAGATATTGACGTTGCATACTCAACATACTTGGGTTATGATGAAATTGCTCACCACTCAGGAGTTAGAGATAGTGATGCATGGTTCGCCTTAAGAGAAATGGATAAACAAATCAAGCATTTAACTGATGCAAACAAATACTGTCCTAGGGACTACCAGTTTGTCATTCAATCAGACCATGGTCAGACAAACGGTGCCACATTTACCCAAAGATATGGTAAAACATTTGAAGACTTTGTCAAATCATTACTTCCCGAAGACATGACCATGTTTGCAAAAATGACCTCAAATGATGACCACTTTGCAGCGGACTATACTCCATTTGCAAGAAAAGATAAAAAAATAAAGAAAGAAGAAAAAGAACAAAAGGAATTAAGTGACTCTGAGGTCATCGTATTAGCTTCAGGAAATCTTGCAATGATTTATTTGACACAATGGAGTAAAAGACTGACATACGAGGAACTCAATAACTATTTCCCTGAATTGATACCTGGTCTCATAAACAATGAATATATAGGTTTTATTTTAGTTAAATCCCAAGAACACGGTGACTTAGCTATTGGAAAAAATGGAAAATATTACCTTGACAGTGATAAAATTGAAGGTGAAAACCCTCTTGAAGGGTTTGGAGACAATATTGCAAGACATTTAAAAAGAACAAGTTCATTTGAGCATACTCCTGATATCCTGGTTAACAGTTTTTATGATAAGGAAGCTGATGAAGTATGTGCTTTTGAAGAACTTGTTGGAAGCCATGGTGGAGCCGGCGGAGACCAATCCAAACCATTTATATTATACCCTTCAAGTTGGAATGTCAGTGACGATGAAATCATTGGTGCAGAAAACATTTACAAACTATTAAAAGAAAATTTGGCCGAATTAAAAAAATAATGTCTCTTATATTCATTAAGGGACATTTAATGAAAAAAAGCAGGACCGCCTGCAAAAATTAAAAGACTGCAATAAGATAGGAATTTGATATAATCCATATCTTATTCCTTACTATTTTTTCATGTATTGGTTCTATGAGCATATCTATAGGGCCCATCTCATTTTATAACAATTATTAAATAGTGTAAAAAAGATAAATTAAAATGAAAGCGCTTTGCTTTTTGAATTTATATTTTTCACTTTAAAAAGTGAAAAAAACAAATTTTTGGAGGAAAAAATATGGAGTCTAATAAAATATCTGGAATACTATCAGTAATTTTAGGATTAATTTTTATAATTTTCCCTGTATTTGGTACTGCAGCAGTATCTATTCTAATTGGAGTAAGCTTAATATTCTTTGGTATAGTATTAATATTAACCGGATTTTTAGCATTTAATATTATTGTTGGAATACTGGCAATTATAGTGGGATTAGTATTCACATTTAATATTAGTGCGTTATCAGTACTTTTTGCCTTACAATTCTATGTAATTGGTGTTCTACTGATTTTAGCAGGTATTGTTGGTCTTATTTCAGATTCACAAATATCTAAAATTGCCTCAGTATTGACTATAATTTTAGGTATAATCTCAATTGTTCTTGGAGGATTTTCAATCGATCAACCAATTTTCGCCCCAATCCTTATAGGCGTAGGTTTAATCATCCAAGGAATAAGATTATATGTAGACTAAAAACTTAATAGCAATCTTTTGATTGCTTTTATTTTATTTTTAAAAGAGTTTTGTATTAATTTTTTTATTTAATTTTAGTATTCATTTAAGCAAACGCAAATCATGATTTTTTTACAATTAATACTCGATATAGTTTAATATTTAAACTATACCTTTTTTCTTTTTTAAGCAGATGTTAGCAGTTGATTTTTTAAAAATAGATAGTATAATATGGAATTTACGACATATTCCACAGTATGTAAAAATCGGCTCCCAAAATCAATCAAGACCTGAAATCTAAATTGCTTAATCTGAATTAATTTTAGTTAAAATTCCACTAAATACCAGAACTAAAACCATTATAACTACATATACAATCGCTTCAAATGAATCGACTTGTGAAAATAAGTTATATACTCCAATCAGCCACATCCCCATTAAAAAGCATGGCAAGACATATTTGATGATATTTTTCCAAAGGGCCCCTACTTTGAATCTGCTGTTTTCATTTATTACAGGTATCAATGAATCTACATCATATATCCATGTGAAGATAATACATTGAATCGCAATTAATAACAATATTCCAAATTCATTCACAAAACCATCAACAACACCAACAAGGTAACTGCTTATTCCTGTTGTAAATAATAAGGAAAATATACAACCTACTACAGACAGCAATGTCACAGTTTTCTTACGGGACCAATTCAATTTATCTTCTGTTGAATTTACCATTGGTTCAAATATTGCAACTGCTGAAGTGATTCCAGCAAAGAGTATTGCCAAAAATAAAAATGGAGCCAGTATATGTCCAACAAAACCCATGATATTAAAAATCATTGGGAAAACCACAAATATCAATCCTGTACCTTCACTGACCAATTGTACCATTGGAGTACCTGTTGAAAATGACATGAAACCCAAAATTGAAAATATTCCGAAAGCAGTGAAGACCTCAAATGATGAATTTGCTAAAACAACAAGCAATACATTATCATTTAGTCTAGACCCTTCAGGCAAATAGCTGGCATAAGTTAAGGCAATGGCCTGTCCCATACTCAATGAGAAAAGAATCTGTGAAAATGCCGCCAGCCAAATATTAATATCAAACAGCTTGCTCCAATCCGGCTGCAGCAATGTCTGTATGCCTATGTTGGCTCCGGGAAGCGTCAAAGCATAAAGCACTATCCCGATCATGATAATGAAAAGTGCAGGAATCAATATTCTTGAAACCAATCCTATTCCATCATTTAAGTTTCTATGAGATACGAACCATACTATAATCCATATTATAATTGCACCAATTGTTGTTGGTATTATAAAAGAACCTAAATTTGATAAATTGGAGCTTCCACCAACATTTTTCACAAAATACAATGCCACATCATTGCCCCATGAAAATGAGAAGCTAGAACCAAGATATGCCAAATCCCAACTCAATATCACCATATAGTAAATCAGCACAATGAAAACTAACAATAACAAGATCCATGAAATGAATTCAAGTTTGGGATTAATTCTTTTCAATACATTAGAAAAAGAATCTTTAAAGCTGAATCCTATCCCATATTCCAATATCAGAAACGGAATGCCCAATATTGCTATGGCAACCAAATAAGGAATGAAAAATGTTCCGCCACCATTTGAGTAGACAACATAACTAAAACGCCATATATTGCCTAATCCAACAGCCGCCCCAATCATTGCAAACAAAAAAGATAATTGCGAATTCCATTGATTTTTCTCTGCCATTTTATCATAATCCCTGTTATTTCAACATACTGTACAATTTTAATTTTTTTGAACCTTCATCTTGTAGAAGAAGGGATTCGCAAACCAAAATTATAGTTTTTTCGAATATCTTTACTTCATCGTTGCCCCAACGGTTCTGGCAATTTTTTACAAGTCTTAATTGTTTTTTAAAACTTGGTATCATTGAAAAAAGTTTTAATTAAACTTTTGTCATTACCATTTATTATATTAGACATTGCTGATATTTAAATTTCATCAGAGAGTTTGATAACAAATTCCTGGTGCAATTCATCCCCAACTTTACAGACATTGGAGTATTCTTGCACAATTATGATAAAAATAGCTTATCCTAAAAAAAATAACTATTAAATAATAGTTAAAATATATTATAACTTGAATATAAATTAATCTTTTTCAAATTTCAGTAACATAAAGGCGATAAAACATGAAAATAACAAAAAAATATGATGGAAAAAGGTTATTACTACTTATTGAAGGTCGTATTGATACAATTACTTCACAAGAGTTGGAAAAAGAGATAAATGAGGAGCTAAGGGATTTTGAATCATTGACTTTAGACTTTAATGATTTAAAATACATCTCAAGTGCGGGGCTTAGAGTTTTGATTATAACCCAAAAGAAATTAAACGATGAAAATATTCCATTTGAAATTATAAATGTCAATGGCACCGTTGGCGAAATAATTCAAATGTCCGGCTTTGATAAAATATTAACGATAAAATGAAATCAATAACCCTAAAACCAGAAATAAACGAATTACACAGATTAAACGAGTTCATTTTAAGTGAACTGCATCAAGAAAACATTGAAGTTAATCTAATTGTTGAAGAGTTATTCGTCAACATCGTGAATTATTCAAAGACCGAGTTTATTAGAGTTAATTTGGAATATGAAAAACCAACATTAACACTTGAATTTATTGACAATGGCATTGAATTCAATCCTATCTTAAAAAAAGACCCTGAACTTCCTGAAAACATTGAAGAAGCACAGGTTGGAGGGCTTGGAATCTTTTTTGCCAAACAGATGTCTGATGAACTTGAATATCATTATGAAAATGGAGAAAATCACTTGATAATTATTAAAAATGTGGAATTATGAAATCTAAACTGAAAAAAATAGCAATATCATTTATAATAATGCTAATGGCCACTGCTATAACTAATTCAACATACATATATGCATATGGGATATCGAGCCCCCATATCGGATTTTTATTTATTTTAGGTTTATTGTTTGGCCCCTATGGTGCTTTAGGTGCAGTATTGGGAAATATAGTTTTAGATTTGTATACCGGATTTACCCCTCTAGAAATAATTCCTTCAGCAATCATCAGTTTTGGAGTTTCATATTTAGCATACAAACTTTGGTACTCCGGTTTTAAATCAGACAAAGTTAGAAAACCTAGATTAGATACCATTTATCAACTTAGCCTATTTTTATCAATCATGATGATATGCGGACTTATCTTTTCAGCTGCCCATGCAATTTTTATGGGAATCATTGTAAACCCCCTGCTGGACGAATATATCTTTATTTCATACTTTTTAAACTTCATAAATGCTGCATTTATCTTCGGCGTAATAGGCATTTGGATTACTAAAAAAATCGATATTGTACATGTTCCAAAAAAGTCAGAAAGAAAGGTCCATAACAAATTTTATCGTATATTATTCATTTTATTATTAATTGTTACACTAATCTCAACAGCAATCCTTATCATATCACAAGACAAAAACCTGTTAACTATGTATGTGACATTAATAGGAATTTTATTAATTGCTTATCTGACAAAACCATTTGAATATAATGTAGACCTCACTAAAAAAAACACAATAATTGAAAGTATCTTGCAAAATTTCCTTATACTAACATTGATAATTGCCCTTTTTGGAGCATTAATTTCCTTTTTCAGCTATAACTTTTTAAAAGATATTAATCATATAAATCAATACATTATTCTAATGCCAACACTTATAATCACAGATACAATTCTAATATTATCATTTATTCCGTGCATAATTATTTTAAAATACATTGGAGATAAAGTACTCCAACCTATTTCATCATTTTCTGAAATCGAATCATTTATAGGTGAAAATAAAAAAATAGAATCTGAAGGATTGGTAGATATTTATTCCAAATATATCAACGAGAAAAATGAAATTGGAACTCTTGCCCGATCCTATACTGACTTAATTAACTTCAATAACAATTATATTGAAAATATCGATAAAATTGAAGGCAAACAAAAACGAATTGAAGCTGAACTTGATATTGCAACTAAAATTCAAGCGGAAAACCTGCCAACTGAAGTTATTGAAACCGATGAGATTATTGTCAATGGTTATTCACGCCCTGCAAAGGAAGTCGGAGGGGACTTTTATGATTACTACCCATTAGATAAAGATCATATAGCCATTGTAATTGGAGACGCCTCAGGCAAAGGTGTTCCTGCAGCAATTCTTGCAATGATAAGTCAAGTTATGATAAAACAACTCCTGAAATATAATAATGACCCATCAAAAGTTTTATACTCATTAAATAACCTAATATGTGAAAACAATTCCGAAACAATGTTTATCACATTATGGTTAGGAATTTATAATACATCAACTAAAAAGTTAGTATTTTCAAATGCAGGACATAACCCTCCATTAATACGGGAAAATGACAAATTCAGATTCTTAGACATAGATACAGGAATCGTGATTGGAATAATGGAAGATTTTGACTATGTAAAAGAAGAGATAACATTAACAGATGAGTTGGTGCTATACACTGACGGAATAACTGATGCAAACAATAATGATGAGGAAATGTATGGCGAAGACAGACTTCTAAACTTCTTTAATAAAATAAATAGAAATGATGACCCGATTGATCCGTTATTGGAAGACATTCAAAGTTTCACCCAAGATGCAGAACAGTTTGATGATATGACGTTAATGTACATTAAGATAAAATGATTAAATTAGCCTATTGCAATGTGGAAAACCTGGATTTGAAAAAAGCTTACGATTTAGTTTCACGAAATCGACAGGAAAAGATTGATTTTTACAGATTCGAAAAAGACAAAAAACTGAGTGCCGGAGCTTATCTTCTTTTAAAAAAGTTATTGTCAGATGAAAATATCAAAAATCCAACCTTCAAAACTGGAAAATATGGTAAGGCATACATATCCAACATTGAAGATATCTACTTTAATTTAAGTCATTCTGACAAAATAGTTTTATGTGCAATATCTGATATGGAAGTTGGTGCAGATGTTGAATATAACGACCCTGCAATTGATTTGGACATAGCTAAACATTACTTCTACAATAGCGAATATGAAAACATCATGAATGCCGATAATCCCTCAGATGAATTCTTCAAATATTGGGTTTTAAAAGAAAGCTACATGAAATACACCGGCCTTGGAATGAACTTGAATCTGGACAGCTTTGAAATAATAATTGATGATGAAATCAAACTAAAAAATGATAATGAAAATTTAAAATTCAATATATTCAATATCGAAAATTATAAAATCGCAACAGCAAGCCATTATGAGGTATCTGATCTGATTGAAATAAACGTTGAGGACTTATATTAAAACACCACGGAGGAAATAATTATTCATTAAAATACAATAAAGCCCATCTCCATTTACTAAATATATATTAACTTACATATATACTTTTAATAAGCTAAAAACAATATTTACATTAAGATATTAAATTTTAAAGCGATTACAAGATTGTTTGAAAAGGGAACTTGAAAATAAAATATCAACATTTAAATAATTCATATAACAATTTATACACATATATCAGGTGGTGAAAACATGAGTGAAAACATTAAAAAAGATTTGGCTCAGGCAAAAAAGAATTATCAAAGCAAAAAATATGAAGATGCAAAAGACCTATACGAATCCCTTTATATGGAGCATCCTGAAGCATTTACAATTTGGGACAAAAGATTCTACAGCTGGGCACTATATCAACTATATGTGAAAAACCCTGAAGATGAAGCCGAGTTGTTTGAGGCAGTGGATTTGATAACACAACTAGTGCCACAGGAGGATCTTTCAAAAAAGGACGGAGTTTGCGCATACACCCTATCTATGATGAAGCTTCTCGATTATCTGTATAAAAACAATGACTATGAAAACATCCTCATCTGGGCAGACAAGTTAAATCCGGATTATTTAAGTACCGCCACATCCTCTTTTGAAACAAGTGATGGAAGGGAAGTGAAACTGGCTTCAAATAAGGAGAAATACTACAATTGGGTTTCCAAATCACTTCAGGAAGTAGAGGACTATGACGAATGTTTAGTAGTTTCAAAAGAGGCTTTGGAAAAATTAAATAAATTCACAAACAACAGCGATATCTGGTTTAAATGGAGAATCGCAAGGTCATGTAGGGAATTGGGAGAATACGACGAAGCGATTGAATACCTTAAGGATATCTATAAATTCAAAAAGGATTGGTATATCCAGTGGGAAATAGCAGAAAATTACTTCTTTAAAGGTGAAGAGGACAAATCTCTTGAATATGCAGTTTCAGCCGCATTAAGCCATGGAGACAGCGACAAGAAAATCAAGTTATACTCATTGCTTGAAGATTTGCTTGAAGAGGACGAGCCTGAAATTGCACTGAAACATTCCTATCTGATTTATTCCATAAGGTTGCATAACGAATGGAGCATTGATGAGGATTTAAAAGAGCGAATTGCAAATGCAGGTTTGGATACGGAAAATGCCGAATACTGGAAAATCGAAAATGAACTGAAAAGCTACTGGAAAGATCTGAAATTCAAAACCCAACAGCCGAATTACGGAACCATAAAAAGGATAATGCCTCACGGCAAAACCGGATTTATCAAACGTGATGACGGCGAGGATTTCTTCTTTAACAGATTTGAATTCAAAGGAGACCCGAATAAATACCGTGAAGGAGTTAAAGTTTCATTTTTCCTGGAAGAAGGCTATGACAAAAAGAAAGATGAAATAAAACTGAATGCAGTAAATATCTATGATATCTAACAACATCTGTTGTTATATATCCTTATTTTTTAACTGGAGCAATCCATCGCCAATACATAAATCAAACCTTTGCGGAAGGCTTGTAACATTGATTGTACTGTTGATTAATGCCAACATAGGGTGTTTTCAATTTTGTTCAATAAATAATTAATATCATACAAATCTACATATTACTTAATATACCCTGGGAAGAATATGATGAAACTCAAAAGCGGTTTACTGCCCATATGTATAATAATTTGTCTGTTCACGATAGCGAGTGCAAGTGCAGGGGATGTTTACTAAAACGATAATCCTATTGTTATCAACATTAAAACCAATGCTAAAAAAGGAACTGTATCCATAACAGTTAACGGTAAAACTTACAATGCAAAAACCAATAAGAAAGGCATTGCTGAGATTACTCTTAAAAATAAAGTTATTAAGAAATTAAAAGCAGGCAAAACTTATAAGGTTAAAATCACTTACCTGAAAGACATAATTAAAACACAAGTGAAAGTTAAAAAATAATGAGAGACATTTTTCTCTCTTTTTTATTTTAAAAAAAAGAAATTAGAGAAGTAATTATCTAATTACTTCAACAATCATATCTAGATTTTCAGATTGAAGGATATCCACTTTCTTACCGGATGCTCCAACAATTTCCTTTTTGATATTAAGCATATCTTCAGGAACTACAATTTCACCAATTGTAAGCTCGTGAGACTCTTCTAAAACAGCACCGATTTCATCAACAGGAGTTGATTTCAGATAACCTATAATCTTGCCGGCATCACCTTTGAATGTAGGTCCTATTTTGGACATGTCCGGTTCCACTTCGATGATCTTTTCATGAACTTCAGGCTTTCCTGAAGTGATTGTCAAATCATTGATTTTTAGAGTTCCCTTAATGTCAGCATCAAATTGATTGAAGACATCAACCAAATCATCATCGGAAGTGTACACGTTTACTTCAGCAAGTTCAGCATTCAATGGGATTTTTGATGCTGATTTGAATCTTCTTACCTCATCAATCAACTCAACGGTAGTTTCTCCTTTTATCTCCATTTCCTCACTGATGAGTTCTTCATATACTTCAGGCCATAATGTGGTATGAATTGACTCATCTGAGAAGTATTGATAAACCTCTTCTGTAAAGAATGGTGCAATAGGAGCCATTAATTTCAAGGATGTTTCAACAACTGTCCTTAAGGTGTATTTTGCAACTTTGCGTGATTCGTCTGAAACGTCAGTGTATAATCTGTATTTTACCGCTTCAATGTATTCGTCACAGAAATCATGCCAGAAGAACCTTTCGATTGGAGTGATTGTCTGAGCAAAGTTATAGTCTGCAAATGCCTCATCAACAGTTTTGTTCAAGTTATTGAGTTTTGACAATATCCATAAGTCCAATGGTCCGAGATTATCCTTAACCTCTTCATATGAAACTTCCTCATCAAATATCTGCATGCTGATGAATCTGAAAGCGTTCCAGAATTTCCTGAGGAATCTGTATCCATGCTTGATGTCTTTCCAGTCAAATATTACATCAGACCCAGGTACACTGTTGGCCGCCCATGTCCTTAATGGGTCTGCACCGTACTTTTCAATGACCTCTTCAGGCCCCACCACGAATTCAGGTCTTGATTTACTCATCTTGTTTCCGTCTTCACCGAATACCATACCATTGATAACAATGTCATCAAATGGCTTTTGGCCGGTTAAGGCTATACAACGTAAAGTGGTATAAAATGCCCATGTACGGATGATATCGTGTCCTTGCGGACGGATATTTGATGGGAAATGATTGACATAATCCTCATCAGGCCATCCTGCAATGGATAGCGGTGAAATTGATGAATCCATCCATGTGTCCAGAACATCCACTTCAGGCACGAACTCCTCGCAACCACATTCGCATGCATGTTTTGGCTTGTCGACTGTTGGATCAATTGGCAAGTCCTCCACATCTGGCAAAATGACTTTTCCACAGTCTTTACAGTACCATACAGGAATTGGGGTTGCAAATATTCTTTGCCTTGAGATACACCAGTCCCATTCCATGGAATCTGCCCAGTTAACCATACGGGATTTCATGTGTTCAGGCACCCATTTCATCTCATCTGCTGCGACCTTGGTCTTTTCAATCAAGTCACGGACTGCCACAAACCACTGTTCCTTAAGAAGAATTTCAACAGGAGTCTTGCATCTCCAGCATTGGCCAACATTTTGGTCAACCTCTTCTTTCTTCAACAGGTAACCTTCAGCATCCAAATCTTCAATGGTCTGTTTTTTACAGCTTTGCAGATCCATTCCCTCATATCTTCCTGCAGCAGAGGTCAATGTGCCGTCATCGTGCATAACATCAATGACTTCAAGGTCATATTTTTGAACCCAGCTTACGTCAGTCTTATCCCCAAATGTACAAATCATTACTGCACCTGTACCGAATTCAGGGTCTACCTCTTCATCTGCAATGATTTTTACTTTTTGGTGTGATAAAGGCACTTCAACATATTTGCCTAAAAGGTGAGTGTACCTTTCATCTTCAGGGTGAATTACAACAGCCACACAGGCAGACATCAGTTCAGGCCTGGTTGTTGCAATCAAAATTCCTTCCTCTTTAGGGTCAGCCTGTTTTCCTGATGCCTGAGATGAAACAATGTCATCATAGGAATCTTCAACGGCAGGAGGGAAGTTGACATAGTTTAAAAATGTAGTATTATCAGAATATTCGACTTCCGCAAAAGCGATAGCAGTCTGACAGCGAGGACACCAGTTTACAGGGTGTTTTCCCTGATAAATCAATCCATCTTCATACATTTTCAAAAAGGAGTATTGGGTCCTTTTCATGTACTCAGGATTCATTGTGACAAACTCACGTGTCCAGTCCTGTGAATAACCCATTGCCTTCATGTCCTTTTTCATGCTTGCAATGTTTTTGGTGGTCAAGTCAATACAATATTCTCTGAACTTGGCTCTTGAAACATCATTTTTCTTGATTCCATGAGTTTCTTCAACTTTTACTTCAGTCGGAAGACCGTGGCAGTCCCATCCCTGTGGGAACAGGACGTCAAATCCTTTTTGTCTTCTGTATCTTGCATTCATATCAATGTAAACCCAATTTAATACATGGCCCAAGTGAATGGCCCCTGTTGGGTATGGTGGGGGAGTGTCTATAATATATCTAGGACGAGATCCATCTCCAATGTATTTGTAGATGTTTTCATCTTCCCATTTCTGCTCCCAAACTTTCTCTTTTTTAAAATCATAGTCTTTAGGAATCTCTTGGTTTGAC
>CADBHR010000031.1 GCA_902794475.1 uncultured Methanobrevibacter sp.
AAACTAATAAACGCCGAGACTGGGATTTGAACCCAGGAGGGCTGAACGCCCACGAGATTTCCAGTCTCGCGCCTTACCAGGCTAGACTATCTCGGCATTGAAATAGTTAGCAATACTTGTACTATCATATCATCTAGAATAATATGATATAATAATATATTTACATTACCCTATATAAAGGTTTGCTTAAAAGTAGGATTTTTAAAAAAAATAACCTACCCAAATATAATTTATAATTTCTAATAAATAAATGGCAAAGTATATTTTTAGCAAGACTTATACTATTAATTGGTGATAAAATGGATATGTTACTAACAATAGTACTCATAGTTTGTCTAATTATAATTATTGTAACAATAGTACACATGTACAACAACCTAGTTGGACTTAGAAACCGTGTGAAAAACAGTTACGCACAAATCGATGTACAACTCAAAAGAAGAAACGATTTAATACCAAACTTGGTGGAAACCGTAAAAGGTTATGCAGGGCATGAAAAAGGAGTTCTTGAAGAAGTTACAAAAGCAAGAACCGGTGTGATGAACGCATCCACTGTGGAAGAAACAAGCGCTGCAGATAATCAGTTAACTGGAGCTTTGAAAACATTGTTTGCAGTTGCTGAAAACTATCCTGACTTAAAAGCCAACAGCAATTTCCAACAATTGCAGTCTGAGTTAAGCGATACCGAAGACAAGATAGCTTACGCAAGGCAATTCTACAATGACGTTGTCCTAAAATACAACAACACCTGTCAGCAGTTCCCAAGCAATATGATGGCAAAATTATTCGGATTTAAGGAAGAAGCATTCTTCGAAGCACCTGAAAGGTGCCTGAAGTTAAATTCTAGTGGTGAAATTATATGAATGTTAAAAAAACATTTACTATAATTTTACTTTTTTTATTATTATTTTCAACATTATCAGCAGTTGCAGCCGACGATGACAAAAGCTACACCATTGATCAGGCATTTGTTGACCTGACCGTTGAAAATAATGGCCTACTGCATGTAGATGAAAGGTATGATTATTCATTTCATGGGCAGTTTAATGGAGTATACCGAGACATTCCATTGAAAGCTGGAGAGAGCGTAGAAAACATTAATATCTCCGTTGACGGAGCTTATGCCTCACATACGGTAAGCGATGAAGATGGAAAAAAACATCTGAAAATCTATTTATATTCCGATAAGGAGCATACAAAAGGAATTAAAGATTGTGACGTATCAGTTCATATCAGCTATGATATGAAAAATGTTGTTACCCTTTTTAAAGATGTAGGCGGACTTCAATACAAACTCTGGGGAGATGAATGGGACGTTGGTGTCGGAACCGTCAACGTGAAAGTCCATTTGCCAGGAGATAAAGGCAACGAATATTTCCTGAATCCTCAGGAATTTAATGTTTCAAGCGAATTGAACAAGAATACAATCACCGCAAAAACATCAGAAATTCCGAAAGGCGATTATTATGAACTCCTTGTATTGATGCCATTGGATGACTTCCACGATGCAACAAATGCAAAGCATGTCGATGATGACGGTCGGGAAATGATTATGAAAAACCTCAACGACAGTGTCAACGGACGTAATTTCTGGAATGCAGCATATGTCATTTTAGGATTGCTATCCCTTTTAAGTCCTATCGTTGCACTACTCACTTATCTCATTTTTGGAAGAGAGCCAAAAGTGATGTATGAGGAAATATATGAGAGGGAACTTCCTACCGATGATCCTCCGGAAGTGGTAAATGCACTATATTCTTCAGGAAATGTTGGAACTCCCAATATGGATGGATTTGAAGCTGCAATTCTGAATCTGATTGATAAAAAGGTTTTGAGTATTGAAACCGTAACCGATGAAGATACCGAAACCAAGGATTTAATCATAAAATTCAGTGGAAACACCAGCGGACTCAAATCAAATGAAAAGCAGGTCTATGATATCCTTCATCGCTTTTCAAATAATGACAGGTTGAATTTATCTATCTTAAACTCAAGATTATCAACCGAATCAAATGCGAAATGGTTTATGGGCCAATTTAATGATTGGCAGGATAATGTATCTGCTTCTTTGGAATTCAGAGCTGATGAAGAATTTAATTACACAGGCACAACTATTATTGCAGTGCTTGGTGTAGGAGGATTGCTCTTTGGAGTACTTCTGGCCGTTTTAGGAGTATGGACAGAATTGAAATCAGGAATCTATTCCATTGCAGGAGGAATATTTTTAATCCTATTTTCCCTTCTGATTATGAAATTGGATGACAAAAGATTTGGAAAATGGACTCCTGAAGGCCGTGTGAGATATCTCAAATGGAAAAACTTCAAGAAGTTCCTAAATGACTACAGTTTAATTAAAGAACACCCTCCAGAATCAATAGTTATTTGGAAAAAGTACCTGATTTATGGTACGGCTCTTGGAGTAGCTGACAAGGTTTATGATGCCATGAAACTTCAGGAACAGGAAATCTATGGTTATGATGAGGATATTTTCATGTATCACCGTTATGGAGGATCCTACATGATGCACAGTGCAATAATGAGCGGACAATCAACAATGAGCTCCTCTTCAGATTCCGGCGGCTTTGGTGGCCTCGGCGGAGGATCCGGAGGAGGAGGTGGAGGAGCTTTCTAGCTTTTCCATTTCTTTTTATTTTTTTAGAACGGCAAACTTGCATATTTGTTATGCAGAGTGTAATGCTTGTTATTCCAGTTTTTTATTTTTCCCAAAGAGTTCTTATAAGAAATCGCATCTGCACAAACCCATGTTTTTCCAATTTTAACCTGAGCCCATACATGACCGAAAACACCGTCACTGAAGCGGCATGTTCCATGAACGTATCGTGCATTAAATCCTGCAGTCCTAAACATTGCAATCAGAAGATGAGCATGGTCAACGCAATTTCCCTTTTTATGATTTAATGTGCCTGTTGAACCGTATTTAGTATCATAGTAATAGCTGTACTCCAAGGTGTCCCTTACATAATTGAATAGGGCTTTTGCCTTATCCACATCATTGGTCAAACCTTTTGTTAATGATTTGACTAATTTTTTAATCTTTTTGGTTCCGACCTTACAATGGCTAGATGATTTAAGATATGAGCTTGAACCCTTTGCATTCTTTTCATTAATACCACTGCCAAATTTAGAAAGCTTGACCTGAATTGATTTTGAAGATGCGGAGGCGAGATGATCATTACTACCCATATAGTTAACTGAAACCTTATATTTGCCTATATCGACTCCGGTTTTGAATTTTGCATATCCATTTGATGAGATGGTTTTAGAATACACATTTCCATCAATCTTTAACTCAATATGACCTTCAGAAATATGTCTACCTTTAGAATCAGTCACTAAAACCTTAAAAGTTTGAGAGTTATCCTTGTAAGATTTTCCGCATTTCCAGATTATTTTAGAAGTATTTCGCTGGAACACATCTATATCGAAAGCCCCTGAAGTTCCATTGAATATTGAATTGCCATCCGCTTTATAACTAACGACATAGTTGCCAATGCTTAAATTGATTGGTATCGACACCATACCATTATTGTCTGTGGTTTTGGTGTATGTCTTGCCGGCAAGGGTTAACTTTACAGTTTTTTTGGCTAATGGAACACCTCCAGCATTATAACACACTTTTAATAAAGTGCCCGCACCATAACCGAAATGGGTTGTGCTTTTAACAGTGACAGAAGTCTTGGTTGTGTCGAATATTGTAACTGACTTTGTTAATTTGGATGCCTTGAAGAACTTGTTTCCAACATAACTGAATTGGACAGAGAAAATTCCCTTCTTAAATGAGGACAAATCCATGGATGCAATGCCATTGGCATCAGTTTTTCTGCTGTATGTCTTTCCGTTGATCTTGATTTTAATGATTTTTCCAGCATTTGAACTGTCTGCCAATGCTGTTGACAGTTTAACTGTAATTATCCTGTTCTTATCCTTAGGATAGAATGTATAAGATTTGGAGGATAATCCAGTTGATGCCTTTTTCTTATAGATTTTAATCGTATTGGTTTTTGACAGGCCATCCTTATTATAACAGACAATCTTAAAGGTTCCTTTCTTAAGCTTTTTTAAGGAAATGCTTATCATTCCATTGGCATTCGTCTTGACCTTGTGGGTTTTACCATTTAATTTATATTTCACATAGGTTTTTGCCAGCGGCTTTCCATCGCTTTTAAAAAACCATGCCTTAAATTTCTTGTTTTGACCCTGAACCTGCTTGACGTCCGATGAGCTTATTGTGGATAAAATTACAAAATTGGTGGTTATCGAATAGCCCATAAGAGGATTAGTTGAAACGATTTTATATGTGCCCGGATTTAAATTCATTTCCCACCTTGCAAAACCATTGCCGTCAGTCTTGACACTATAGGGCTTGCCATTGACACTTACGCTAACTACCGTGTTTGCCAAGACATTACCTTTGGTATCGAAAAACTGTGCAGTATATGGGGTTTTTGCATTATAATATTTTGAGACATCATTTGACTTGACAGTCGGCAATATCTTGAATGAATGAGTCAAATTGCACATGCCATAATCCCCGTCTCCACCAAATGAGATGAATACATCATACTTTCCAGGAGATATGGTCAAATCAATATTGGCCCTGCCGCCATCATCAGTTATAGCACCATATTTAACATCATTTATAACAAAATCAACCGTTTTATTCGATAAACCCTCACTTGAAGCGGAATCCCTTAAAGTTACGCCATAAGAACCTTTATAATAAACATTGTCTGAAGGTGAAACAAATTCTGTCTGATTTTTATCACTTTCATCCAAATGGTCTGCATTGGAATCCGCCCCATTGAATGAAGCTGAATCATCAATTTGAAGATCATCATTACCACTTGAATTTAATGCTGTTGAATTGATGTCTCCTGCATGAATTGCCCCAATAGAAAAGACAATGATTAACGCCAATAAAACAAAAAATATTTTTTTATCCATAGGATTCTCTCCATTTAAGATGAATATATTCAATATGATTATTATATATTTTGATGTTAAACCAAAGAATGCCAAATCATGATTTTGTATTAGATGGTCTGAAAACCTCAAATTATTTTACTGAATATGTCTTAAAAAAATAGAAATGGTGCAAAATTGAAAAATAAAAAATAAAAAAAGGAAAAAGAGCAAATAAACTCTTATTCAAAGTTAACTAACTTTTATTTTCACATGTTTAGTTACTTCATTATAGAGATTATTTCCACCATATGTAATTACTGCATTGTAATTTCCTTTTTTCTTTAGATTAGTGATTTTAAAGGTTGCCTTACCAGTGCTTGAGACAGTTGCCTTAAATGTCTTGCCCTTAACTTTTAAGGTAACCTTTACATTTTTAATGGCCTTGCCAGCATTATCCTTTAAAGTAATTGTGTATTTTTTAGTCTTGACTTTTGCCTTGAAGGTCTTTGCCTTGGCAGTCAGTGCTGGAGTTGCCTTTTTAACAGTGACCTTAACCTCTTTTGATGATATGTCATATACTGCATTGCCGTTAAAGGTTATCTTGGCAGTGCATACTTTAGGAGTCAATCCATTAGTGGACAATTTAACCTGACCGTTACTGTCAGTTGTTAATGTTTTGGCACCATTTATATTCACAATGACGTTGGCATTGCGGACTGCATTGCCGTTAGTGTCTTTCAATGTGATTAGCAAATCACTGTTGCCGTTGTAAGTGACTGTGATTGAATCTGCGGTTAGCTGTGTTTTAATCTTGTTAACTTCCAAGGAAACATTATTTGAACCGCTTTTAGCGTATTTGCCCTCGCCGGCAAATGTTGCATTAACAGTGTATGTGCCGAAAGTCAGACCGCTTAAAGTTAAATTGCCCTTACCGTTGACAATGCCTATGATGTAATCCTTATCATTAACATTGACGATTACAACATTATTGATAGTCTGGTTTAAAACAACACCAACAACAACGCTATCGCCAACAAATATTGGCGGATTGTCAATACTTACAGCCAGGCTGGTAGGAATCCTGTTAACTTCCAACTGCTTAAAATCCGAAGAATTGCCTAAATGCTTATTATCACCGTCAAATATTGCCTGAACATCATAAGTGCCCATCTCCAAATCGGAAATGGCGAAAGTTCCAACACCCTTATTAACCACAACATCATAGGAATCAGAACCAATATTCAACCTAACGACTCCCGTGACGGTCGGATTCATATTGACTGCCACAATAACCTCATCACCAACAAAAATCGAATATTTATTCAAACTAATGGATACTGGTGATGATATATTGTCACCGGTGACTGTTAGATTTAATTGATTGGAAATACATCCCGCATATTTATCATCGCCTGCGAATACTGCATTAATAATGTAGTATCCCTTATCCAAATCATATAAAGTGAAACTGCCTTTACCGTTGACAAGACCTACAGTGTGGTTGCTGCCATTAACCTTAACAGTAACAATGGCATTTATGGATTGGTTCAAATTAACACTAACAACAGCGAAATCATGATAGCTCATTGAATCCTTATCTATGCTGATTTCCATACTGGTAATTACATTGTTAACAAACAACTGTTTAACATCGGAAGTGCTGTTGGAATATCTGTCATCACCTGCAAACTCTACATGAACATCATAGACAGCTTCACCTAAATTACTAACGTAATAGTTTCCGCTGCCCTCAATAACAGCAACATCATAAGACTTAGTGCCAACAATCAGAGTAACAACACCAGTAATTCCAGGATTCATGGAAACAAAAATACACGCATCGTCTCCAGCAATAATCGATTGTACGAATTCCACATCAACAGTGGTAACGATTCTATTAACAATGAAATCCCTTGAATCTGATACGTTAGCATTATACATATCATTGCCTTCGAATGTGGCAACAACCGTTAGAGCATCATTATTAACGGGAGTATATTCATGAGTGACAAAATCAGCGTTATCAACATATTCAGTGTAGTTTGCGCCGTTAATGGTAAATATCACATTACCTTTAACTGTATTACTCAATTTTGCTTTGAGTGTTACTGGTTTATCGACATAAATTGATTCATCAATATCTTCGAGGTTAATTGACAAATCTCTTTTAATTACATGGATTGTTTTGCTTGTTTCATATCCTGTGTAGTTTTGATCACCCTCCAAACGGAAATCAAGTTGATAAGTGCCCTCAGATTTATCGCTAATACAGAACTGATAATTGATTTGAGGATTAGATGACACCGGATACCCATAACTCACACCATTAATATAGATATTTAAATCGCCAGTAGAGTTTATAGTATCAATGTAAATGTCGATATCCTCACCAACATAACTAATTTCATTACAACGGATAGTTATAAGCGAATTATTAGGGAAAACAACAAATTCATCATCCAAACTTACATTATCATTATAATCATCACTGCTGAAGAACTTGATATGGGCATTCATACGACCTCCAGACAAGCCATATAGGGCAACATTAGCCTCACCATTAGACATGACCCCCTTGAATGTCCTGTCGTTAACAGTGACATTAACAGTACCGTTGGCATAATTTCCAACATGAACATTTGCATAGGCAGTATTCGGATAAGTCACATCTTCAATATTCACATCAATAGTAGGGGTTAGCCTTGAAACAGTGAACATAATATTATTTTGTGTTAAATTCTCATAATTAGAATCACCGTAAAATAATGCAGTGGCAACATAATTTCCTGCGGGCAATCTGTCAGCCTCAATCAGTGCATTCGCACCGCCATCATATATTGATTTATTTTCACCGATTCTAATTGCAACATTTCCATTAAATTTATCGGCACAATCAACAACGAAAAGGGGTTTATCAGCGACAGTTACATTCAATGCAACGACTTTGGCATTTAACTCATCACCAATCAAATCGCCATCACTTATTCCCAATCTGTCAGAATCCGAATTTTCATCTCTTTGCTGTGCAGAAAGTTCCGCATTGTCATCTTTTGCTGATGCATTGTCAGACAAACCTCCATCATCATTATCCATTACTTGATTATCTTCATTAATCTCTAAGTTATCATCTGAATCTATTGCAGATATTTCTGTATCATTCACTTCACTAGCACATATGCTCGCTATAGTGAACAAACAAATAATCAGACATATAGCTAGAAAGTATTTTTTGAATCTCATTTAATTCTGCTCCCTTTTTTTACGGTTATATATTATATTTAATTAATTATTTAATGCTTTCCAACAATGGGAAAAAACATGTTTTTGAATTCATTATGGGCAATTGCATATCCAACCCAACATTTTAAAAGTTGGTGGAAGTTCAATCAAAGAATCTCTCCTAAAAAATCATTAATTAATATTAACTACTATATGAATTTGAGTACAAAAGAAAAAAAATAAGCAAGTGCGGGTGAGACACTTACTTGACAAGGATATAAACTTTTTTAGTTACTTTTACATAGTATTTGTTACCCTTGTAGGTCACTGCCGCCTTAAATTTACCTTTTTTGTTCAGGCCAGTAATTTTGAAAGTGACCTTGCCTTTGGAATTGGTTTTGACACTAAAGGTTTTTTTGTTAACTTTTAAAGTAACCTTTGCTTTTTTAATTGCTTTGTTTTTACTTGTTTTCAGAATTACTACGTATTTTTTAGTTTTAACAGATCTCTTAAATGTCTTTTTCTTAGCAGTCAATTTTGGTTTGGCCTTTTTAACAGCAACATTGACCGTTTTGATTATTTTAACATAATTATTGTTGCCATCAAAAGTTATTTTTACAGTATATTTATTTGGAGCCAAATTACCTGCAGGTATTTGAATTTGACCGTTTTTATCTGTTTTTAGGTTGAATGATCTGCCGTTTGAAAGTTTAACGGATACCTTAACACCATCAATTGCCCTTCCGTTAATGTCTTTTAAAGCTGCAACAAAATATTTGCCACTCTCATAAAGAACGGAAGATGTAATCATGCGAACATCCGTAGGCAACTTGTTGATAATAATGGATATGTTTAAGCTGTCCGCTTCAAAGGCTTGGTCATCCACACTTAATATGGCTTGATAGTTGCCGGCTTCAAGATTCACCATCCAACTCTCACCACCTAAACAGTAATATGTACCTATTAATGCATCACCCTGATAGACTCTGATTGTTACGGAAATTCCTTCAAATGATGCACCTTTCCTGCCAACTACATCAATATTTAGGAGACCTCCTGATTTGTATGATGAAACATAATCTGATGCAATAATGTTTCCGAAAGGAACCTCCACATCATATACATTATCACCACCGGAATGTGCCTTGTTGTCTTTAAAAGTACAGTGAGCAGCAGTTCCGCCATATATCGCACCGCCAAAATCTGCAGAATTATTTTGGAAATAGGAATTTGATACTGTTGCCTCAAATGCCCCACCACCATTATTACCGGCGGAATTGTTTATAAAAATACAATTGTCTGCCAAATCACCGAAGACTGCTCCACCTTGATAAATAGCTGAATTGTTGATGAAAGTGCATCCATATGCATTTGATTGCCTTAATGCTCCACCACTTGAAGCCGAATTATCTATGAATGTGCAGTTGGTGACTGTAGCAATGCTTGCTGCACCACCATTATTTTTCGCATAATTGTTTATAAATATTGAATTGGATGCGTTTGAATTTCTCATTGCCCCTCCAAAACTAGTAACAGAATTATTTATAAAAACACAGTTGTTTGCAACAGAATCATGTATTGCCCCACCATTGCTGGCAGTGTTGTTTATAAATATGCAACTGTCCAAAATGCTGCCATATGTCGCACCACCATCCTTAGCCGAATTATTTATAAAAGTACAATTCAGGATATTGGCATTACCATTGACTGCTCCACCATTTCGAATTGATTTGGCATTTAAAAAATGAATATTAACCAATGATACATTGACATTGTTTCGAATTAAAAATATTCTGGCAGAATTGTTTCCATCCAAATAGAATCCATTTCCATATATTGTCATGTCATGGTCAAGCTCAATTCCAAAAATCAAATCATAGTCGCTGACTATGTTAAATCGATAATCATCTGTTAAGTAGACAACATTGCCGGAAGCCATTATATGATTTTTCAAATCACTTAAAGTTTTTTTATCACTATTCTTTATGTATGTTACATTATATGTGTCATTTCCAACTAAGGCATAGTTGTTCTTAAAAATTAGATTGTCAGATATTAATGAATCGTAAATTGCACCACCATATTGTCCTGCATGATTATTTATGAGTGTTGAATTTATCACTGTTGATTTGGACACTGCTCCACCATCATCTGTTGCAAAATTATTTTCAAATAGTGAATTTACCGCCAAACCCTCATAAATTGCACCACCAATCTCTGCGGAATTATTCATAAAGTTACAGTTTACTGCATCACCGGCATTTATTGCTCCTCCATATGTTGCAGAGTTGTTTTCGAAAATGCAGTTTTTAAATACAAATTTTTCAGAGCTGTAAGATCCTGATAATCCGCAATATATTGCACCCCCATTGCTGGCAGTATTGTTGAAAAATCTGCAATTTTCAGCGGAAATATAACATGCAGCACCACCCCAATTTCCAGCACGATTGCCTGTGAAATTAGAATTAACAGCAAAACCTCCTCTTATTGCACCACCAGAATAGGCACGATTACCTATAAACAAACAGCCATCGGCATTTCCATCATAAATTGCTCCTCCATAAGAAGATGCTGAGTTATTTATAAATTCGCTATTTACGGCAGAACCCTTAAACAATGCCCCACCACTTGAAGCGGAATTATTTATGAATGTTGAATTAACGACACTGCACTCCCCATAAATGGCACCGCCATTTGTTGCAGAATTATTTATGAAACTGCAGTTTTCAATATATGCGCTTCCATAAATGGAACCTCCGTCCTTTGATTTGGCGTTAATGAAATTGATTCCACATAACTTAATCATAACACCTTCACTTATGGAAAAAATCCTGCACATGTTTCCTCCATCCAAAATGAAGTTATTTCCATATAATGTTAAGGAACGATTGAGATTTATCCCATTTAACAGGTTATAATCTTTTGACAGGTCAAATGCATAATTGCAGTCAAGATTAATCACATCCCCCTTTTCCAATAGGGTCTTTAAATCCGAAAATGATTTTTCAACCGGATCAATAAATGTCACTTCATATGTGCCGTTGTCTGTTGGAGCGGAGTTATTATTAAAAATTGTGTTTTTAGAAAGAATTGAGCCATAAGCCGCACCTCCGCTAATTTCGGCAACATTATTGAAAAATTTTGAGTCTGAAACCCTTGATGAATATATGGCACCACCATTTTTTGCATGATTGCAGTCAAATAATGAATTTACCGCAAATCCTTCATAAATTGCGCCACCATAATCTGCACTATCATTAATGAAACTAGAGTTTATTGCTCCCGCAGCATTTATTGCACCACCATATCTAGCAGTGTTATTTTCAAAAATGCAATTCAACAGCAGGAATTCATCAGATTTGTAACTGCCTGAACTTCCACTATATATTGCACCGCCATTGCTGGCAGTATTGTTGAAAAATCTGCAATTTTCAGCGGAAATATAACATGCAGCACCACCCCAACTTCCAGCACGATTGCCTGTGAAATTAGAATTAACAGCAAAACCTCCCCTTATTGCACCACCAGAATAGGCATAATTACCGATAAACAAACAGCAATCGGCATTTCCATCATATAATGCACCTGCATGGTTGTTTGCATAGTTATCTATGAATTTTGAATTAAAGGCAGAACCTCCATACATTGCACCACCATAATCGGCATGATTATCCTTGAAAGTGCAATTAAAAACTGTGCTGTAACCATTTATCGCCCCACCATTGGATGATTTTCCGTTGATAAATGTTAAATCCTTAAAAACAACATCACTATTGGCTACACTAAAAATGCGAGCCTGATTTGAAGCATCCAATGTGACCCCATTACCATGAATTGTAACCGGCCGGTTAATGACAACACCATCAATAAAATCATAATCATATGCCAAATCAAAAGTATAGTCTCCAGTTAAATAAATGTCTTCATCATCATTGGAATTGATTGTAGCGTTTAAATCATAGAATGTTTGTGGTGTCTGCTCTAAAACATCACCGAGTTCAACACTTGCAACCTCCTCTGTCGCATCCTCAATACTGGCAATTTCATCTGTAATATTATCCTCAGCATTCACGGCGGAAATCGCCAATAGACAAACAATAAGAATTATTGCCAACTTTAAAATTTTTTTACCAAAAATAAGAATACCTCCCTATAAATAAATAGTTTATACTTAAAGATATTAAACATTATGGTAAAAATCTCTTGAACCTCTCCGACCTAAAAGAGGCCAGAGTATTCTTTCACTTATTTGATAAAATTCAAAAATAATCCAAAATTATTTAAAAATAGGTTCAAAACATATTTTTCATATAGACCCTGAATTGAATGGTTCTACCAAAATCTTGGATAAGTATCAGGTTTCATTAAAACCTTATTAACGTTAACAGCAAAACCGGAATCTGCTTCCAGAATCTCATTAGATGTCAATAAAGAGTTGCCTGCACCAACCAATTCACCCTTAAGTGTTTCGATTGCCACAATATCATTCTTTTGAATATTGTCCGCCAATTCTGCAATTCCTCCATTAGCCAGATCAGCACCATGGCAAACCGCATCGACAGCTGAATCCTTGATTATAATTTTTGGAAGATAATCTGCCGCCCTTTCCATCGGCATTATCGCATCCCTCAGGAATGACTCATCACCATCTTCCTTCCAGAAATGGTATGCATCAGTAACATCCTGAAGAGTCACCAATTTGTTTTTCTCATTGAATGAACCTACTTGTGTTCTTCTAAGCTCAGCCATGTGAGCCCCAACACCCAATGCCTCTCCAATGTTGTGGCAGTATGTCCTTACATATGTCCCGGCTTCACAGCCGATTCTAAAGAGAACATCTCGCCCTTCAATCTCATAGATTGTGGAATAGTAAATGTTACGTGTTCTCATTTCACGCTTTACAGCTGATTTGACCGGAGGCAGCTGGAAAATCTTACCTGTAAATTCGGCAAAGACTTCACGAATCCTTTCCTCATCAACATCCTGATGAAAAGTCAAAAGACAGACATACTCCTTTGGAGCAGTCAGTAAAAGTTGAATGGCACGGGTTGCATCATTCAATCCGACAGGCAAAATTCCTGTAACCTTAGGATCCAATGTTCCGCCGTGACCTGATTTTTCCAAGTTCAAAATACGTTTAATCCATGAGTCAATTTCATGAGATGTCGGACCGGATGGCTTGTCTAAATTAATTACCCCTTTGGAAATGTAATCATTAATTTCCCTGTCTTCGGGCTTGCAGCCGAATTCAGATGATGTGAAACTTTTAGACTTTGTCACCATGTTGAATTTCATGAAAAAAACCTTAAAAAATAGTAAATAAAAAAAGTTATGAATAATTTTGTCAATTATTCACTTTGAATTTATAAGTCAGCTAAAGCTGCTTTAATAGAGTCGATACCGCCGGAAACGTCGATGGAATCTTCAGTTGGTTCTAAGTGAGCAATGTTACATCTTCTGTTTTTAACTGCTTCACCAACAACTTCTACAAAGTTTTCATCGATAATTTCAACGATTGCACATTTT
>CADBHR010000032.1 GCA_902794475.1 uncultured Methanobrevibacter sp.
AGGCAATTTGCCGCTGTCGGGAGAGGTCACGGTGATTGCAACATGCTGGAAATATTTGCTGAATGTCTTGCTGTCGACATGGCACGGAACCGAGTTGATGTCTGTCTTCTGGCCGGTGATGTCGAGGGAGTGGTCCTGCTCGTAACCGTCAGGGATGTTGAACTTATAGTCGCCGACAGTCGTTTGGGCCGCTGAAACGCTTCCCACAAACATTGCCAAAAGAGCCAGTGCGAAAATCACCTTCAATTTCATAAAGGCCTCCTTAATGATTAAAGAAAAATAATCCTCATTAAATCTTGATTCCATTGTTGAGTATGTCCAGAAATTCGGTGGAATAGTCTATTCCGTCAAGCTCAATGCTTTCACTGTATATCTTCCACAGGACAAGTGACTGGAAGGTTATGCTGTAACAGAGTGTTCCAAGTACTCTCGGGTTCACTTTCCTGATTCTGCCCTTCTCGATTTGAAGGGTGAAGAACTTCTCAAACTTGTCAAGTATAACGTCGGTGATTTGGGCAATCAGAAGCTTCTTGTCTGAAACTGCCCTAACGTCCTCAAGAGCCACTTTTATGATGCTGAAATCCTCTTCGGGAAGGTTGATGAGGTCTGTGAAGTTGCTTCTTAAGTACTCGTCGGTTTCCTCGTCCTCTCTAAAGTCGAAAATCTCCTCCACCTTGTCAATGAGAATCTGGAAATGGTATGTTTTTGTGATTTCAACAAGATTGTTCTTGTTTGTGAACTTCCGGAATACTGTAACTTCATTCACGCCCGCTTCTGAGGCAATCCTTTTTGTAGTGGCCTTTGAAACGCCTTCCTTTTGAATGATGTCAAATGTTGCCCTTACGATTTTCTCCTCGGTATTGTCAAGTTCAATCTTCATAATAATTTATATCAATTGTTAAACATTTATATTTTTGCTAAAAAAAGGTCAAGGTTTAGAGTTGACTAAACCTAAAATTCGTATGATTCGTTGATTTTTCCGGTGATGTCACGGATTTCGGCTGTTGCCTCTTCAAGATGGAAGATTGCCAGTTTAAAGCCGGTTTCATCATTGTATATTCCCTGAAGGAATTCGTTGCCTGCAACAATGCTTGATCCAAGTGCATAGTCCTCTTCAAAGACGGTCTTTCCGTAATACCTTAAAAAATCGGTTTCCACAAGGGCAACGATTTCAACATAAGGGTTTTTCATCATCTGCTTGTAGACGTCCTTGAAATCCCCAAC
The DNA here is from genome assembly GCA_902794475.1 of uncultured Methanobrevibacter sp. Classification (GTDB taxonomy): domain Archaea; phylum Methanobacteriota; class Methanobacteria; order Methanobacteriales; family Methanobacteriaceae; genus Methanocatella. The sequence continues at coordinate 1,225 of CADBHR010000032.1, forward strand.
TCCAAAGTAGATCTTGCCGTCCTTTAGGAGGTGAAATCCTAAAGGTCTGTTTTTAGGTTTGTCTCCATCAACTGTTGCCAGGAAAAACACTTTTGCTTCGTTTAAAAATTCATCTATTCTTTCTGCTCCTTTTTGTGTCATGTTATCACCTCGGTAAGATTTCTCACCGGTTTAATATATTGCCTTGATATGATATATATTGCACGGAGTCTTGAAAGCTGTGTTTGAATATGGGGTATCGGGCGTCAACACATTAACGGTCCAAATTGGATTTTCCCATCGTCCTTGAGTGCATTAGTTATATATAAATATGTCCTTTGATAGAAATTTAATTGTCTTTTGAATGTTTTTGGCAAAAGCAATGACTTTGACGATTGTTTGTATAACATAAAACATTTTCATCAAAATATTTTTCACAAAAGGCGGGAGAATATGAAGTACAAAAAGAGTTTACTTATATTGATTACGGCTATTTTTCTCGTAAGCGTCGCAGGCGTCTGCGCAAGTGATGCCAACGACACAGCAATAGCCAGTGATGATTCAAATCAGATGGAATTGTCCTCAGACAGTGAAATATCCGAGGATGATCTGCAAACAGGTGAAGAGAATAGTATATTGACACAGAATGATGATGAAACAGTAAGTGCTGAAAGCGATTCCCAGACATTGGGTGCAGGCGAAGGCACTTTTTCAGACTTAAGAAATGAAATCGGTAATGGCGGAGATAAAAACCTGTCTAAAAGTTATTATCGTTATAACTCCGGAAATGCCATTCAAATTAAAACTCCGGGTGTTATCAATGGTAACGGTGCAATTATTGATATGGCGGGAGCCACCATTCGAGCATTCTATGTAACTGTTTCCAACGTAACAATTAAAGACCTAACAATCAAAAATGCCAACTGTTCTGCTGGAGGAGGTGCAGCAATTTACTTCACCAGTTCAGGAACTGTCGAAAATTGTAATTTTATCAACAACACTGCTGGTGATAATGGAGGGGCTGTTAATTTCGCTGAATCCGGTACCGTAACAAATTGTAATTTTACTAATAACACTGCAGGCAATAATGCTGGTGCATTGTTTCAGGGCAATGCATACAATTGTGTTTTCATAGGCAATAGGGCCGATGGTGGAGGTGCAATGTCTGAAGGTTTTGCATTCAACTGCAGATTCATTGAAAACTATGCAGATGGTTTTGGTGGTGCTATTAACGGTTATAATCAAAAATTAATTAACTGTACTTTCACCAGTAACTACGCTGGACGTGGTGGTGGCGCAATAAGTGGAGGTGAAGCATATAATTGCACTTTTATAAGTAATGTTGCAAGGCAAAATGGTGGCGCTATCAATGATTGTATGATTTACAATTGTAATTTCACTAACAACAAAGTAACTAGCTCATATGCTTATGGTGGTGCAGTTTACTATGGTAGTAATGGTAATGTGGCAAATTGTACTTTCGCTAACAACAAAGTAACTAGCTCATTTAGTCGTGGTGGTGCAGTTTACTTTAATGGTAATGGTAATGTGGCAAATTGTAATTTTACTGGTAACGAAGCAACAACCAACGGCATTGGTGGTGCAGTTTACTTTAATGGTAATGGTAATGTGACAAATTGTAATTTTACTGGTAACGAAGCATCCATCGATGGTGGTGCAGTTTGCTTTAATGCTAAGGGTAATGTGACAAATTGTAATTTCACTAACAACCACATAGATAGTGCTCATGGTACTGGCGGTGCAATTTGCTTTGGTTGGTATGGTAATGGTACTGTGACAAATTGTAATTTCACTAACAACTGCATAAATGGCGGTTATGGTAATGGCGGTGCTATTGGTCTTAACCAGTATTCTAATGGTATTTTTGAAAATTGTAATTTCGCTAACAACAAAGCAAATGGCGAGTTTGGTCGTGGTGGTGCCATCTTCACTAATGGTAATGGCTTTGCCATTGCTGTAAACTGTAATTTTGTCGATAACCAGGCAGATTCCCAGGGCGGTGCCATTTACCTGGATTCAGGCGGTAATTTGACAAATTGTATTTTCATTAATAACCAAGCAAATAATGGTGGTGCAATATCTGGAAATGGTGTTGCCGACACATGTGTTTTCAAAGCAGCTTCAGATTCGATTCAGTATACACAGATTCTTTCACCTACATTGGATGCGGATAATTTCATAACAGCATATGATTCAGGTGAAAAACTGACATTCGACTTGAAGACAAACGGCAGCATGCCTGTAGAAAATGGAAACATCTTAATAAGCATATACTATAAAGACAATGGCAGCTGGTTTGGCAATTACAGCTGTTTAAGTGGTGAAGGATGGGTCGTTAATCTACCTGCAGGTTATTACTATGCCATCTATGGCACTGAATATTATGGATCTACACCGATTACTAGAATAATAAAAATCGATAAGATAAGTTCGGACATGAATGTCAGTTATGTCAGTCTGGATTATGGAAATTCGACCAGTGTTTCCGTTGAAACTAACGGTGCAATTGGAATCACCGCTAAAATAGATGATGATAACGCAACGGTTATGGGCAACACAATCATGATTCCGTCTTTGGATGCGGGAACCTACATATTGGCAGTAACGACAATTCCTGATTCAAACCACACTGAGGTAACTAAATTTGCTAAAATAACCGTCAACAAGCTCAACACGCAATTGGCTGCAGATTCAATAACCGTGGTCTATAACATTGGTGGGGATTTGACAGTCACATTGAAGGATGTCCGTGGAAACCCTCTGGCCAATCAGGAATTGCTTGTTTATTTCAATGGCGCAAAAACCTTTGATCTGACTGATTTGAATGGAACCATAAAAGTGCCGGTCAAGGGGCTTGCGGCAAATACCTATGGTGCTGAAATAGTATTCAAGGGAAATGACAACTATAATGCATCAAATGCCGTTGTAACAGTGACAGTTAACAAGGATACCACTTCATTATCTGCGGATGCGGTAACTGCAGTCTATAACGCGAATAAGAACTTGGTCATCACATTGAAGGACAGCCGTGGAAATCCTATTAAAGGTGCTGTTGTGACTGTCGATTTGAACGGTGTCAAGACATACAACACCGATTCCAATGGCCAGATTAAAGTTGCAACCAAAGGATTGGCAGCTAAAGCCTACACAGCCAAGATAACATTCAACGGCAATGCCAACTACGACAACGTCAAGGTAACTGTCAAAAAGGCAACACCAATATTGACAGCCAAAAAAGCAACCCTCAAGGCAAAAACAAAAACCAAAAAATATGCAGTCACTCTAAAGGACAATGTCGGCAAAGCAATGAATAAAGTTCAGGTTTCCCTGAAAGTTAAGGGCAAAACCTACAAGGCAACAACAAACGCCAAAGGCAAAGCCACCTTCAAAATCAAAAAATTGACTAAAAAAGGAACTTATAAAGCAACCGTAACCTTCAAAGGCAACGGAAACTACAATAAAATCACTAAAACAGTTAAAATCAATGTTAAATAAGGAGGTAACCTCCTTATATCTTTTCTTTTTTTCATGATCAAACATTTTGCAGCAGTGCATAACTTCAGATATAAACTTATAAGTTGGCAACCTCATTTTTTTTTTAATTCGATTCCTGACATCAACATCAATTATGCTTTTGGATTTGTTTTTCTGGAACTGGGAATACATTGCATGAGCTCTTGAAAGCTGTGTTGGAATGTGGCATCGGGTGCCAACACAATTACGGTCCAAATTAGATTTTTCCCATCGTCTATTGGGAGTTTTTCGTTATATATAAATATGTCTTTTGATAGAAATTTAATTGTCTTTTGAATGTTTTTGGCAAAAGCAATAACTTTGACGATTGTTTGTATAATATAAAACATTTTCATCAAAATATTTTTCACATAGGCGGGAGAATATGAAGTACAAAAAGAGTTTACTTATATTGATTATAGCTATTTTTCTCGTAAGCATAGCTAGCGTATGCGCTAGCGATATGGAGAATGGTACTATCCAATCAACCAATGATATCACAAATGATATTGTTGCTCTGGAAGCGGATAGTGGAAATGGCGATACAGAAACTATCTCATCAGAGCTGAACGGTGCTGATGACAACGGCACTGCCGTATCATCACAACTGGGCAGTGAAGATGATGATGCTATCGCATCGGTTGAAGAAAACGGTCAGGATTTGCTGGCTGCGGGTGAAAAGCATTCCTTTTCAGAATTGCAAACTTTGATTAACAATGCTGGTGAAGGAAGCGAAATAACTTTAAATCATGATTATTCCCTTGCAGCTGGTGGTTCTACAATTAATATTGCAAAAGGATTGACAATTAATGGTAATAAGCATACTATAGATGGTGCGAACTTAAATCGCATGTTTAATGTATGCTTTTATTCAGGAGTTCCCCTTGTTTTAAAAGATATTATATTTAAAAACGGAGGACAATCCCCTCAAAGGGGAGAATATGAAACCGAACGTGGAGGAGCCATATTATTTACTCTTCCAAGCAACTATCAAGAGGTATATGGCATAAAACCTTCCATGAATTTAATCAATTGTGCCTTTACCGGCAATAGCGTATCAGATGCCGGTGGTGCAATTTACTCTGAAGTGGACTTGAAAATCACTGGTTGTGAGTTCTCTAACAATGTTGTTGGAGATATTGGAAACGGTGGTGCAATATGGTGTGGCGGTAAGATAACTGCTGATAATTCCATTTTTAGAAGTAACGTTGTTGAACATTGTTTTACTACTGCAGATGCGCTAAAATTAGGTCCGGATATCTGGGCGAAAGCTGCTCTATATTATGGTTATCGCGGAACTCAGGGTTCCCTCCCACCTACCGGTGGAGCAATCTTCTGTAAGAAAACTTCTGAATTTAATAATTGTGATTTTTCCAACAATCAAGTAGGTCAGGATCATGAGATGGGTTCAGGAGGGGGTGCAATCCACTGCCTGGGCAATATTGAGGTTCATAATTCCAATTTCGTTTCCAATAGGGCTTGCGACCAGTTCGGTGGAGCAATCCTCTGTAACGGAAGAGGTGATATTTATGATTCCAAATTTTCGAATAATGTAGCAAATTCAGGTGGTGCAATCAGTTGTTTTGCAAGTGCAAACATCTACCGTTCAGAGTTTGAAAATAATGGTCACGAAAAAGGCACTACTTGGGTAGAAGACCAGTCATTTTCTTTTATATTAGGTAATATACCTGTTATTGGTGATTTTATAGATCTTGCTATGGATTTCCTTGATTTTCTTGAAGTAGATATTCCATTCCTTCAAATTAATTCTCTAAGTGTCGGTGGAGCAGTTGAAGCCGGAGATATTTATGCTAAGGATTGCATATTTTCTAGGAATGATGTATCAGAACATGGTGGTGCATTGCATGGTATTAATGTAGATGTTAGGGATTGTACATTCGATTCCAACCGTGCTGCTCGTTCTGATAATGTAGTTATGGAAGCCCTGCAGTGGCAAGGAGCGACCAGAAGTGGTGGTGCAGTTCATGCGGATAATGATTTAACCATAAAAAATTCAGTGTTCTCAAACAATTTCGCCGCATCTGAGGGCGGAGCAGCCTCTTGTGGACGAATCTGTGATGTTTCTTCTTCTACTTTTAAACGCAATATTGCATATGCTAAAGGTGGTGCAATATATGCAAAATCTATTTCTAAAGTTACCAACTCAATATTTGATGGTAATTCCGCAACTAAATTTAGCGGAGATGGTGGAGCAATATACATTTCAGCTAACTCCAATCCACAAATCATATCATGTGAATTCATTAGTAATGAGGCATATAATAAAGGTGGGGCAATCTTTATAGATACTGATACTACCAATTTAAAAGTGTCCGACTCTAAATTCAATAAAAATACTGCAAATGTTGCCGGTGGCGCAATCGCATCTAAAGGATCAGTCTCAATTTCCGGTTCTGAATTCCAATCCAATGAAGCTGATGGGGAAGATACTCTTAAAAGTGCTTTGGGAGGTGCAATTTATTCAGAAAAGGATGTATCTGTTTCAAATTCTAAATTTTTAAAAAATAGTGCTGTCAATCAAGGTGGAGCAATATATACTAAAGCAAAAGTAAAAACAGATAATTGCGAGTTTTCCTCTAATAGTGCATATGACGGTGGAGCAATATATGCGTCAGTAATCAATGATAATATTTACAAGACATCATTCACCAAAAATTTTGCAAGAGGTGACGGTGGAGCAATTTTCATTAAGGATGACTCTTACCCTAAAATCCAGGATTGTGTATTTGAAGGGAATACGGCTACAAAAAGGTCAGGAGCAGATTATGATTTAAAACCTAAGGGCGGAGCAATATATGCGCCTAAAGGTCACATAAAAGTAACCCGTTCCACTTTTAAAGATAACTCTGCAAATTACGGTGGTGCAATATATACAGCCACAGTTACAGAGATTTCCAACTCAAAATTCATTAATAATGAGGCAAAAACTAATGATGGCGGAGCAGTCTATGTTGAGGATAGTTGTACTTTCACTATTTCAAGCTCCACATTTGAAGGAAATAATGCCAAGAAGAAAGGAGCAGCGGTTTATAGTCCAAAGGCCTCCCTGAGATTGCAATCTTCCACATTCACTCTAAACTCTGCAGAGGATGGTGGTGCAATATATACTAACAAAATTATTGACTATCCGTCTAATTTAGTTTTCACATATAATCAGGCTTTTAATGGTGATGGAGGAGCAATCTACATTCGTGGTTCATGCAACGTTGAATTCACACGATGTACCTTCGAGGGTAATATTGCCCAGAATGGAAATGGGGGAGGAATCTATTTCAACCCAACAGGCGCAAACACAGACTCCCGTGTAAAACTAGCTGGATGTTCATTCATTGGCAACTTGGCAACGAAAGACGGTGGCGGATTATATGGGGAAGAAGTCAGCTATATTCAGAATTCAGTATTTGAGTATAATCGTGCCGATACAGGTAATGGTGGAGCAGTATATCTCAGAGTCAATATAATTAATGACATCCTCCATTCTACATTTATTCATAATGAAGCTGCAAGTTATGGGGGAGCGATTTGGGCTGAGAAAGCTTCACCAAAGAGTATCCAGTACTGTGATTTCTATGAAAATGCCGCAGCAACGGCTGGTGCAGTATATCTTGGAAAAGTCAATAGTATATCCAACTCAAATTTCATTGAAAATCATGCAGCTATGAGCACTAAATCTGATGGTGGGGCAGTATATATTAAGGATAAATGTGACTGCAGTATTTTAAGCTGCAGATTTGAAGGTAATTATGCTTCTAAAAGAGGAGGTGCCATCTATACTGAACATTCATATGGCAGCCTAAGAGTAGCCTATTGTACATTTGTTAATAATAATGCATATGGGGCAAACTATGGAGGTTATAAAGGCCACAGCATATTTAATATGGGAAATTACAAAGATCTTTATGGATTCTGGATGGGATCAAACAATCCCGACATGAGTGAGCAATTCGCAAAAGATTATCAAACTGGTAGCGATAAAGTATTTTATCCTGAGTTTTATCTCAAACTTGGAATGGATATCAGCAATGAGCATCCGGTTGCAGGAAATCCTTATAAGGTCTATCTTTTCCTCTATCCAGAACTGCCTGCAGGTGTCGCCATGTCTGTTGATTATCAAAGTCCTCATGCCATTGCAAGTTTCTATGGTGATGAAGGATTTGTCAGCAGCATTGTCAATAATAATGAAACAACTGAGTTTTCGTCTGCCGTTGTTGTTTTCAATTCCGGCCAGGGCAAAATATATGGAAAACTTAACAATCAGGTGCTGTCTAAGACTCTTCAAACAACAGAAAAGTATCCATGTTCAGTTAACATTACATACTGTGATGATGCTCAGTATCCGGGGGCATTTAGCGTCGGCTATGAAATTGAACATATGGCGAATGCAATATATGAAATCAGGGACAGTCAGGGCGTAATCGTTAAAACAGGAAACCTTACCGATCCTAATGCTGCGGATATTGGAGGATTACTTCCAGGCACATATTCCATAACAGTTATCAATCCTGAATCATACTATTACCTTCGAGGTTCGGCTAATGCAACTTTCAGAATTTACAAGGGAGATATTGAGGAGTTAAGAGTTGTTGTACAGGACCAGACTTCCACTGAAGCCATTAAAGGTCTTGTGTACTCTAGTGTTGATGGAGAGTATAATTTAACTGTGGCCGGAACAACAACTGTGGTCACTGTTAAAGATCATATAGCTTACTTCAATTTAGGCGCTTTGCCAAATGGCGACTATGAAGCAGTAATATCCTTTGAAAACCATGAGATTTACGCTCCTTTCTCAAACAGCACACCATTCGTTGTGTCCGATGAAGTCAGCCTTTTTGAAATTAATATTAATCCTGGTGAAGTTAATTACGGACAAAACTTTGTCATCTCTAATAGGTTGCCGGAAGGAGCTACAGGCACCATTAAATATTACTTACTCGACGGAACCTACATTGGCCTTCTGAGTCTGATATTGCCTATTTGCTCGTAAATCCTGATTTTACTCCATTTGAGGCCAGAGTTAAATATTGGTGGCAGGATGATGGAAGCGAGCTATTCGGTGGTGAAGGATTTGTATATCCTTTTGATCCTACAGATATTGAACTTGGAATGAAAATCGCCTATTTCATATCAGACGGTGCTACAGGAACCATTACATATTATCTGGATGGAACTCAAGTTGCTCAATTGCCTGTCGGCGAGTTATACAATATACCAAATCTGAGCATCGGACTTCATACTTACGTTTTAAATTATTCAGGTGATGAAAACTTTGATTCAGATTCCTTTAATTTATATGTTAATATGAAGCCAAATGATGCTCAATTCGGTATCTATCTAACAGGTGATAATGTGGATGGTGAAAGCGGATCCTATAAAATTGTCCAGGGGGATGCCATTGAACTTTGGAGAGGATCTAGTGATTATCCTACTAGCACTAAGGCTACAGTTTATATTGATAACGTGCAGTTCTGCCAATTATTGGCTGAGGGCCATACTACATTGCCGCTTTTAAGCCCTGGAAGGCATTATCTTTATGCTTACTTCCCTGGAGATTCAAAGAATCCTAAGTGTTATGATGCATGTTTCGTCGATGTCCAGACTAATCATACAGATATGGAGCTTGAAATTGCTAACGCCGTAATTGACTATGGCGAAACCACTGTCATAACCAGTATCCTGCCTGAAAATGCTACAGGCACCATTGATTATTATGTGATGGATCAATACTACCCGGATGAAGATTCCCTGAATGAATCTTCCCAAGTTGAATATTTCACTGATGAGATTTTCATAGGCAGAGTGAATGTTGGTGAAAACTTTACCTTGCCTATATTGGACGGAGGAAATCGAATTATCCTTGCCAAATATTCCGGTGACAGGTTCTACATGAACTCCGCCGCAAGAACATATTTGACGATTAACAGGATTGAACCAATATTCGAAGTCGAAGCCAGCGAAAGTGAATTTGACTATGGCGATAGCGTTTACATTAGCCATGTATTGGACGATGTCGCCACAGGCACCATTGAATATTACCTGGGCGATGGAACCTACCTTGGCGAAGCACCTGCCAATGAGACCTTCATCCTGCCTAAGATAAATGCAGGATACCATGAAATCGTTGCCTGGTATCTGGGTGATAGAAACTTCACTATTGCCACTCACAGCATATATGTCAATGTCAAGCCAACCAGCAGGTTCGAATTCAGTATTGTAGGCAACGAAACCAACTATGGTGAAATCGCCACAATCTGTCCTGTATTGCCAGATGACGCTACTGGTACCATTGCATATTACTTAAGCAACGGAACCTACCTTGGCGAAGCATCTGTCAATGAGAACTTCACATTGCCTAAATTAGCTGCAGGAACCCATGAAATCGTTGCTAACTACTCCGGTGACTTGAACTATCTGGCCGCCAGTTGCAATGCAAACACAATTGTCAATAAAACCACCATCTTCGAAGTGGATATTGACGGCGAAGTTAACTATGGCGAAACCGCATTAGTCCGTTCTGTATTGCCGGATGACGCTACTGGTACCATTGCATATTACTTAAGCAACGGAACCTACCTTGGCGAAGCATCTGTCAATGAGAACTTCACCTTGCCGAAATTCGATGTGGGAACTTATGTGATCGTTGCCAACTATTCCGGAGATGCAAACTTCAACTCCGCTTCAGATAGTGTGCAATTAACTGTAAATAAGGTTCCTTCCATAGTGGAATTCGGTATTGAATTTGAAGAAGGCAGCGTCGGTTCCGCTTACGTTTCATTTGTCGATGCTGTTGGTGTTGAAGCTCATGTTCTCGGTCAGCCTAATGCTGTTGTTAAAGTTGCAGGCAATTCAATTTCTGTTTCTGGTTTAGATGAAGGAACATACATCCTAAGCATCACAACAATGCCTGATGCAAACCACAATTCAGCAACCAGTTATACAAGCATAACCGTCAACAAGAAAAGTGATGCAGGAAAATCAAATACTTCAACAGATACAAATAAGGTTGTTAAAAAGGTAACACCAAAATTAACTGCTAAAAACAAATCTTTCAAACGCAGCGTTAAAGTCAAAAAATATGCAATTACCTTAAAGTCTGGAAAAACACCAATCAAAAAGGCAAAAGTCACAATAAAAATTGGCAAAAAGACTTTCAAGGCAACAACAAACGCCAAAGGTAAAGCAACCTTCAAAATTACCAAATTAACTAAAAAAGGAACATACAAAGCAGTAATAACATATAAAGGCAATAATTTATACAACAAAGTTACCAAAAAAGTAAAAATAACTATAAAATAAGGATTTCACATCCTTATTCTTCTTCTTTTTTTAATATATTAAAACAGTTTTATCAAAATATTATTCATGAGGGAGAAAATGCGATTCAAAAAAAGATTAATTATATTGATGCTGGCTATTTTTCTTGTAAGCATTGCGGCCGTTAGTGCTGCGGATGCGAATGATACGATAGTAGCTAGTGAAGATGCAAATCAGATAGAATTGTCCTCAAATAATGTAATAGATGAAGATAATCTCAAGACAAGTGAAAATAATGCCATATTGGCACAGGATAATGACGATGAAACCATAAGTGCTGAAGTTGATTCTGAAATATTAACTGCAAATCAAGGCACTTTTTCAAACTTAAGAACAGATATTGCAAATGGTGGAAACCTGACTAAAAGCTATTACAAGTACCAAAATAATGATGGAAGCACTATTGAAATTACAACTCCAATGACCATTAATGGTAATGGTGCAATTATTGACATGGCTGGAGCGGGTATTCGAACATTCTTTGTATCGGCTTCTGGTGTAACTTTTAATAATCTAACAATCATAAATGGCCAAATAAGTGAGAAGTATATTACTGGCATAGCAATTTACTTTAGGGGTTCTTCTGCTTGTGTAACAAATTGTAATTTTTTTAATAACCATGCAATTGGTGATCATAGTGGTGGTGGCGCTATTTTCTTTGAGGAAGATTGTACTGTAACAAATTGTAATTTCACTGATAACTCTGCTAATGAGGGTGGAGCTATGTTTATGGATTCTGGTACTGTATCAAATTGTAATTTTGTTAATAACGCTGCAAAGGCTTCAAATTATGGTGGTGGAGCTATACTAATGGATTCGGGCACTATATCAAATTGTAATTTTACAAATAACGCTGCTGCCTACGGTGGTGGTGCAGTTTTATCATTAAATGATGCTAATGTAACAAATTGTAATTTTACAAATAATGCTGCTGCCTACGGTGGTGGTGCAATTTATCTTTATGTAAGGTCTGCTAATAGTACTGTAACAAATTGTATTTTTGTTAAGAATACTTCTCCGGAGGGTGGTGCTATTTTTAGCCGGATAGATTTGGGAGCTACTGTCGATATCTGCATCTTCAAAACAGATTCAGATACAACTTATCAGACACGTATTATTCCGCCTACATTGGATGTGGATAATTTCACAACAGCATATGATTCTGGCGAAAAGCTGACATTCGACTTGAAGACAAACAGCAGCATGCCTGTAGAAAATGGAATCATCTCCATAAGCGTATATAAAAACAATGGCAGTTGGTTTGGCAATTACAGCTGTCTAAGTGGTGAAGGATGGACTGTTGATTTGCCTGCCGGTTCATATTATGCTATTTATAATACGGAATATGCAGGATTTCAGGCAATCAACAGAACAATAACAATCAATAAGATAAGATCAGATTTAGATTTCGGTGATGTCACCTTGGATTACGGAACTTCAACCAATGTGACGGTCACTACTAAAGGAGCTGTTGGCATCACTGCAAAAATCAATGACGAGAATGTTACTGTTGTCAATAATTTCACAATTCCAATTTCCGGTTTGAATGCAGGCAACTACCCTTTAACAGTAACTACAATAGCTGATGCAAATCATGTAGCTGTAACTAAAACAGCCAAAATCACTGTTAATAAGGTTGATTCAGCATTAACGGTCAACAATGTTGTATTTAATTATGGTGGTGCAGGTTCTGTTGCTGTAGCATTTACAGGAGCCACTGGTATTACTGCTGAAGTTATTGGCCAGCCTAAAGCTATTGTCATTGTCAAAAACAATACAATAACAGTATCTAACTTAAATGCCGGCACATATAATTTAACTGTCACTACAATTCCTGATGATGATCACAATGCAGTTGCTAGGAAGGCTACAATAACTGTCATTAAAGCCAAAACACAAATAACTGCAAACGAAATCACTGCAACATATAACGTCAACAAAGATTTGGTGATTACATTAAAAGACAGTAACGGTCATGCGTTAAGTGGTGTTAAAGTAAATATTAACTTAAATGGTGCTAAAACGTTAACAACTGACAAGAACGGTCAGGTTAAAGTGCCTACCAAGGATTTAGCTGCTAAAACATATGCTGCTAAAATAACATTCGGTGGTGACACTAACTATGACAAGTCAACCAAGGAGGTTAAAGTCACTGTTAAAAAGGCAACTCCTAAAATAGCTGCCGGCAAGAAAACCTTTAAAGCAAAAACAAAAACCAAAAAATACGCAATAACTTTAAAAAACAATGTTGGAAAAGCAATGAAGAATGAAAAAGTCACCATCAAAATAGGTAAAAAGACTTACAGTGCTAAAACCGACGCTAAAGGTAAAGCAACCTTCAAAATTACCAAATTAACTAAAAAAGGAACATACAAAGCAGTAATTAAATTCGCCGGAAACAAAAACTACTTAAGTATAAGCAAAAAGGTTAAAATCAAAGTTAAATAAGGAGATAACCTCCTTATTCCTTTTCTTTTTTTTATGTTGCCAACATTGGCAGATGATATTATTTTACAAAATTATTTTTATCAGTTCAGATAAACATAATCTCATGAAAATTAAATGGGTTTGCATAATAGGTTTCGTTTTTTTATTCGTCTCTATGGCATGTGTAAGTGCAGAGGACAACGCCACTGCTGTTGAAATGCCTCAGGAAGACGTGATTGAAGAATCTCCAAGCGTTGTGGAAGATATCAATGTGACATTTGAAGAGCAGATGTGGAAAGAGAATCTCTCTGACATTGAAGTTGAGCTGCCCGAAGAGGCCAGCGGTGATTTCTCAGTTAAAATAAATGATGAGATAATATATAACGAGACAATCACCAGCCATTCATTCAAGGTTCCAATAAAGCTTCCAAAGGATAAGTTCATTTATATTGCAAATATCTTTCCTCCATTGGATATGAAGGTCTATAAGGTATCTGCATTCTACAATGGCATTGACCTGAACCTTAACAGAACCCTGAAGGTGATGAGCTATCCTCCGGATTATGATTTCATACATTTCCCGGATGAAGTTCTCCAGTCAAAAGAAAATCCTCCGGTAATGATTTTTCCAAGGTCAGCAAACGGTACTGTGGAGTTTTATGTTGACGACAGGCTGATTAACAGGACTGTTGCAAAGCCTATTTTTTATTGGGAGAGCAACCCTTTTTCAGCACTGAGCCTGGGAAACCATACCCTTAGGGTATCATATCTTGGGGACAGTTACTACAGGCCATTCAACAAGACATTCAATTTCACAGTGACAAACGTGATTATAAGCATCCCTAAGATAGTCAATATTGGACATGATGACTGCATATCACTAGAGGCGGCAACAACATATCCCGGATTAGTCAAGGTCTATATCGACGGCAAGCTGGTTAAATCCGCAAAGGCATATGACGGGGAATTCCTGATGTCCCTTGAGGGCTTCATCAAATACACCAACCATGAAATCACAGTGGTTTATGAAGGAAAAACAATATCAAGAAACAAAACCCAGCAGGTCAACATGACATATGACTTTGATGTGTGGCCTATGGTATTCACATATGGCGACAAAAACTCAATTGAGGTCATGCTGCCGGATACATTAAACAACAGGCTTTTGACAGTCACAATAAACGGCACTGAATACTCATTCAAGCATGAGGAAAACATTGCCAACAATATCGTTGAAGTTGACATCTCCAAGCTTGATGCGGGAAATTACTCAATGTTCGTATCATTCAAGGGTGATGACACATTCTATGCCTTGAACAGAACATATAACTTCACCGTGGATTACGGTTTCCATATTCCGTCAGAAATCGAATACAAGGATTCATCAAAGATTTCACTGAAACTTCCGGCCGATGCCAATGGTGATTTGATGATTTATGTCAACGGAAAGCTTTTCAAGTCAGTCAAACTCAATAATGGATATGCAGAAATTGGCTTAAGCTCACTTGAACCTAATGAATATGACATCTGCATCAGATATGGCGGGGATGACTATAATGTCTCTGAAGTCAATGACACATTAGAGGTGCTTCCTAAAATCACCCTGACATACAGGTTCACTGCAGGTGACGACAAATACATCACAGTGCAGGTTCCAAAAACCACACAGGGTTACGTTGTCTTTGAAATCGACGTCAAATCCTACAAAGTCAATATCAAAAACGGAATCGCAAAGCTTTCCCTCAAAAACCTTAATCCTGGAGAGCATGACATATTCATCGACTACTACGGAGCCAACGGTTTTAAGGACTTCTCAAACTGGAGGGTCGTGACAGTTTCAAAGGCAAAAATCAAGTTGCTTTCAGCCCAGGCAACCTTCAGGGGAGTGGACGCCAAAGTGAAACTCCTCAAAAAGGACGGCAGTGCATTTGCATCCAAAACAGTAGCCGTCAAATTCAACGGAAAGACATACAAGATCAAGACAGACAAGAAAGGAATTCTGACATTCAAAAAGTCAATGAATCTCAAAAAGAAAAAATATGCATTGACAGTCACTTATATGGGTGTTAAATTAACTAAAAAGTTAAAAGTAAAGCCGATTGCCGTAAAAGCTACAAAAACAAAAGGAAAGTTAATTATTAAAGCAAGCATCAACAAGAAAATAAAAAACAGGATTGTCAAAATCAAAGTCAACTCCAAAACATTTAAGGTTAAAACAAACAACGGGGGCATGGCCAAGCTAATCATCAAAAAACCAGCCAAGGCGGTGAAAATCAAAGCCGCTTATATGAAAAGTTCTGTAAAAATAAGTGTGTAGATGAAAAATCATCTACCTGTTTTTAATTTTAATTTTTTTGGCAACTGCATTATAGCAGGCATTGCCCTTAAAGTTCACTTTTGCCTTAAAGGTTCCTTTTTTGATTAGCTGGGTAATCTTTATTACTGCAACACCTTTCCCATTGGTTTTTGCACAATAGGTCTTGCCGTTTACATGTCTTTTAGGATAGATAGAATGTTATATATACTTTTCGTTTACAAAATAATATTATATTCCAAGAGAATATTCAATTAAATTGTGATATTATGAAAATGAAATATTTGGTTATTGTCAGTTTTCTTCTGGCAATTTTAACAATAGGTGCTGCCAGTGCAACAGCAGATGATAATGCAACGGCAGCTGTTGACGATTCGGGAGATGTCATGAGCGCTCCTGATGGTGATTTGGATGGGGTGGTGAATGATGCCGGTGCCGATTCAAAAGACCCTTATTCTAAGGATTTCAACCCAATTGATATTCCTGAAAATGTGCCCTATAAAAGTGATGAGAATATCACTTTCTCAGTAAAAGAGGATATTCAGGGTGTTATTCAGGTAGCAAACGAGGGTATGTGTGATTTGGACAGTGGGGAAGTTATTTATAACTATAAGAATTTCACACTAACCAATGGAACTGCATTCATTCCGCTTAAGGACTATGATATTGGCAGTTCTCCTTTATTCTTTAACTTTATAGCCAAGGGCAATACATCTCAGGAAACTGCCAATATGATTAATGTTTATTTGCAGGATGATGAGAATATGTTTTATGTAACTATTTTGCCTTTTGTTCTCCCTGAATATGCATATACTGGTGCTGATGTAATCATCAAACTCTCAACCCCTGATGGCCTAACAGGAAATGTCAGTGCATACTATAATAAAAAAACATATTGTGGCGAGAATAATGAGTCCTATGATGATAAGGGCGACTTGATAAGAACCGCAAATATCACTGACGGTCAAATCAATCTGGGAAGATGGAGCATTGGAGATCATGCCGTTTGGTTCGAATTTGAAAATGAAGATGGAAAACTCTATGAAATGTTATTGCAACAACCATTCCCTTTAAAGGTTATTGGCGGTGGATATAATTGGCAAATCGAATTGGCTCCTCATGACGAAATCCTTAAAACAGATTTGGTCACATTGGATATTATTAACGTCCCTAACGATCTTGATGGTGAATTTGAATTGTATGTTGATGGAAATTCTACAAAATTCGAAAGGGATTTTAATTCTATCATATTCAATGCAACAAAATTGGCATACGGTCCTCACGCTTTTGAGTTAAAATTCCTTGGCGATGACAATTTCAATCCGACAAGCCTTTCAGGCACATTCAATTTAACTGATGTTGTCATTGAAATCCCTAAGGAATATGACCTCTCTGAGGGGACTTCATTTATTTCAGTATATTTGCTTAAGGATGCCACCGGCAGGATAAAAGTCACTTCTAACGGCACAGTCATCTATGATGAGAAAATTGAAACTGATGTGATAGCCGGTGATGTTGACAGGGAATATATAATGATTGGTATTGGCCTTAACGGACTGAAATATGGATTAAATAATGTTGAAGTTAATGTTTCCGGAAAATATCAGGCGAATAAGAAAGGACAAGTCAATGGAGTATACGTATTGAAAATAGCTCAGGACCATTTGGCATATGGGGATAATCAACTTTCAATCGATGTTCCGAGTGATGCAAATGCTGATGTATTTGTCATTATAGAAGGCGTTGAATATAAGGCCGTTAAGGATAATTATGGCATATGGTCTTATGTTAAAGTGTCAGGCAATTTGTCAGTTGGAAATCATACTGTCGTCCTTAGATATTCAGGTGATGAAAAATATCCTGCAAGGGATTTCACTTACAATCTAACAGTGATTCCTGAAATCAAACTGCCTCCTTTCTATCTTGATGTCAAGAATACTGACACCATATCCTTAAAACTGCCGAAAGATGCAACTGGAAATCTCTCAATCAAGCTTGAAAAATATGTCAAAGGCATGCCTGTAACCATTGATGAAAAGAACATTACAGTTGTTGATGGTGAAGCTGTTTATTCTCTTGCCAATTTAAGTTACGGCAAATATCATGTCTTAGTAAACTATACTGGTGGAAATTATCAGATTATAAGTGTTGATGATATGGGATATTATTTTACTATAAATCCTGATATCAAATATCCATCCAAAATGGTTGAAGGTGCAAACGATGTCATTTCAATTGAATTGCCTGGTGAAAAAGGTGAAATTCGTTATGAGGCATGGTCAAATGATGATGACATAATTACTGGTGCTGCTAATATAGTAAATGGTAAGGCAAGTGTTTCCTTAGCTAGTTTGATTGCAGGTAATTACAGCATTGATGTATCTGTGGATGTATATTATGATTATGAAGGGGAAACTAGGGAGTATTCCTTTTCTAAAATTTTCAGTCTTGTTGTCCAAAAACCTGTCATCAAGGCAGCCGACGCCAATGTGGTCTATTCTGCCAATTCCTTATACAAGGTTCAGATTACCGGTGTGGACAAGGACATGATTGCAGGTAAAATAGTGACATTTAAGGTAAACGGCAAAGCAATCGGAACCGCTAAGGTTGACAAAAACGGTTATGCTTCAATTAAAATCACACAAATACCTGGAAACTACAAAATAACTGCTGTTTTCAATAAGGTAAGTGTAACCAAAAAGTTAGGTGTAAAACACGTCTTGAAACTCAAGAAGGTAACTGTCAAAAGAGCTGCTAAAAAGCTCACAATCCAAGCCGCTCTGGCTAAGGTCAACGGAAAATATCTCAAGGGCAAAAAGATAACCCTCAAGTTCAACGGCAAAAAATTAGTTGCGAAAACCAACAAGAAGGGTGTAGCCAAATTCACAATAAAAAGCAAAGTGCTTAAAAAGCTCAAAAAAGGCAAAAAAGTGACCTATAAAGCAGCTTACCTTAAGGACATCGTGAAATACACAGTAAAAGTTAAATAAGTAAATTTATTTTACTTATTTTTTCTATTTTTTAATTTGCAAGATTAAAACAATCATTAAACCCATGCTCATAAGTAATTGAGTGTCATCATCAAAACAGGCTATTTAAAACAGCACTTTCTTTCAAAAATCTGATTTTTTCAAGTATATGTATCAATAATGCCGCATGTTATAAATACTTTACAGATTATATATAATATTAATATTCCGAGAGAATATTGATTTAAAATTGTGATATTATGAAAATGAAATATTTGGTTATTGTCAGCATTGTGCTGGCAATATTGACAATAGGAGCTGCCAGTGCAACGGCAGATGATAATGCAACGGCAGCTGTAGACGATTCGGGAGATGTGGTGAACGCTCCTGATGGTGATTTGGAGATAATGGGTGATGAAGATGATTGGGAAGAGGATCCCTATGACCCTAAAGACCCTTATAATGAATACTTCCACCCAATAAATGTTCCTGAAAATGTGCCATATAAAAGCGATAAGAATATCACTTTCTCAGTAAAAGAGGACATTCAGGGCATTATTCAAGTATCAGATGGGAAAACATATGATTTCGACAGTGGTGAAGATATTTATGACTATAAGAATTTCACACTAACAAATGGGACTGCATTCATTCCGCTTAAGGACTGTGAAATTAAAGAGCATTATTTCTACTTTAACTTCATAGCCAAGGGAAATACTTCTCAGGAAACTGCCAGTAAGATAAATGAATATTTTGAGGATTCTTCTTTCCCTGTATATGTTTTGCCTTTTGTTCTCCCTGAATATGCATATATAGGTGCTGATGTAATCATCAAACTCTCAACCCCTGATGGTGTTACCGGAAATGTCAGCGCATACTATTATGAAGAAAAATATGATGAAGAATACGGTTATTATTATGGAAAAGGTGCCTTGATAAGCAATGCAAGTATCAGTGACGGTCAAATCAACATAGGAAGATGGGACATTGGGCCTCAAGATGTATACTTCGCCTTTAAAAATGAAACAGATGAACTCTATACTGATGTACTGAGCCAATCATTCAGATTTAGTGTTATAGATCAGAGCCCTGATTGGCAAATCAAATTGAGACCTCATGACGAACTCCTTAAAACAGATATGGTCTCATTGGGCATTATGAGCATTCCTAGTGAACTTGAAGGCAAATTTGAATTGTATATTGATGGAAATCCTATAAAATGCAATGTGGATTATGATAATTATTATATCGCATTTAATGCAACAGGATTGTCATACGGACCTCATGCGTTTGAGTTAAAATTCCTTGGCGATGACTATTTCAATCCGACAAACGTTTCAGGCAAATTCAATTTAACTGATGTTGTCATTGAAATCCCTGATGAATATGATATGGGCAGAGATGATTCCTCAATTGTAATAACCTTGCCTGAAGATGCAACTGGCTGGATAAAAATCACTGCAGACGGTGTTGTCATCTATAATGAGGAAATTGAAGTTTGGGATTGGGATGATGAATACAATATGGGTAATGTGAGAATTGCAGTTTATCTGGAAAAGCTGAAATACGGCATAAATAATATTGTAGTTAATGTCACCGGAAAATATTCCGCAGTTAAAAAAGGACAGATTAATGCGACATATTCCTTACATATAGGTCAGGATTATCTGGCATATGGGGATGATACAATTGCACTTGACATTCCGAATGATGCAAGTGCAGATGTATTTGTCGTTATAGACGGTGTTGAATATAAAGCCATTAGGGATGACGGGTCTTACATTAAAGTGCCGGGCAATTTGTCAGTTGGAAATCATACAGTAACTCTCAGATATTCCGGTGATGAAAGGTTCCCTGCAAAGCAATTCACTGAGAATTTAACTGTTGTTCCTGAAATCAAACTGCCATGTTTGAACTCTAATTTTGACAAGAATACTGAATTCATATCTCTGAAAATGCCTAAAGACGCAACAGGGTATCTTTCAATCTGGCTTGAAGGATATGTTAAAGGAAAGTGTGTATACACTGATGAAAAGAACATTACAATTGTTGATGGTGAAGCTACCTTCTCTCTTGCCAATTTAAGTTATGGTAACTATCGCCTCCTTATAAAATATGTCAACGGAAACTATCCTGTTATGGGCATCAGCGATGAGATTGAATATTTCACTATAAACCCTGAATTAAAATATCCTTCCGTAATGGTTGAAGGTGAAAACGAGTTCATTATACTCGACTTGCCTGGTGAATATGGTTCTGTTAGTTGTATGGTATTCATTGATGATTATGAAATTACAAGGCATACAAATCTGGTAAACGGCAAGGCATCTATTTCATTAGCTGATTTCCCGGCAGGCGACCATGAAATTGAAGTGATTTTCACACAGGAATATGGGGATGGTGAAGATTTCTACGATGACTATTATGCCCAATACGTCAGAATACTCATTCAAAAACCTGTCATAAAGGCATCCAACGCCAATGTAGTCTATTCTGCAAATTCCTTATACAAAATCCAGATTACCGGTGTGGACAAGAACATGATTGCAGGTAAAAAAGTTACCTTTAAGATAAACGGCAAAGCAATCGGAACCGCTAAAGTTGACAAAAAAGGTT
>CADBHR010000033.1 GCA_902794475.1 uncultured Methanobrevibacter sp.
AGGTTGCTGTATTGATGCTGTTTCCCCTGGTGAAGTCCACATCTCAAAAATGCTTGGATTTTCAGGTGACAGAATCCTCTTTACAGGTAACAACATAACTAATGATGAATTGAAATTCGTTCATGATGAAGGAGCAGTCCTGAATATCGATTCAGTCTCTGCACTTAACAGACTGGCCAAAATGGTTGATCCTGAAGGATTGAAAATATCATTCAGAGTAAACCCAATGGTTGGTGCAGGACACCACGACCACTGTATCACCGGTGGAGTGATGAGTAAATTCGGTATTATGGATAATGAAGCAGTTGAAGTGTATGAAATGGCAAAAGAACTCGGTTTCGACCCAATCGGTATGCATTCCCATATCGGTTCAGGAATTCTTGACCCAGAACCTTTCAAACTTGCAATCGAATCCACAATGGACATTGCAGGAAAAGTACACCAGGAAGCTGGAATCGACTTTGAATTCGTAGACTTCGGAGGAGGAGTAGGTGTGCCATACACTCCAGAAGAAAAACTCCTCGACCTTGACAAATTCGCAGAAGTCAATGTGGGACTATTCAAGGAAAAACTTGAGCAATATGATATGGGCAATCCTACAATGTATCTTGAACCTGGAAGATACCTTGTTGCTGACGCATGTGTTCTTTTGGTTACAGTCAACAGCGTAAAGCAAAGCTACAGAAAATTCATAGGAGTCGACGCAGGTTTCCACACACTTCTAAGGCCTGCAATGTATGACTCATACCACCACATTGTTGATGCAAGTAAAATGGATGCTCCAATGACTCAGGAAGTGGATGTTGCAGGTAACGTATGTGAATCCGGAGACCTCTTTGCACGTGACAGGCCAATGCCTGATGTGGAAGAAGGGGATGTTTTAGGAATCCTCAATGCAGGTGCATACGGATTTACAATGTCATCCAACTACAACTCAAGGCCACTTGCTTCAGAAGTGCTTGTAACCGATGGAAAATGCAATCTGGTACGTGAAAGAGAAACCTTTGAAGACCTGTATGACAAACAGAGGGTTCCACCACATTTAAAATAAGTTGATACTATGGTAGATTTAAAAGGATTAAAATTTTCAAAAATGCACGGAATAGGCAATGACTTTCCAATAATCAACGAATTTGACGGGGAAGTCATTCCTGAAGCTGACAAACCTGAAGCATGCAGGATATTATGCCACAGAAACTTCGGTGTTGGAGGTGACGGAGTATTATTCGTAGAGCCTTCCGAAGTTGCCGACATCGGATACAGAATGTTCAATCCTGACGGAAGCGAAGCTGAAATGTGCGGAAACGGTATCAGATGTTTTGGTGATTTTGTATACAGAAAAGGCATCTTAAAACAGGACAAAATGACCGTTGAAACAAGGGCTGGAATCAAAACCATTGAAATTACTCTGGACGGCAATGAGCCTGTACTCTTTAAGGTGGATATGGGGCTGTCAACATTCAAGACTCCCGAAATTCCGATGACCTGCGATGAAGAAGAGTTTTTAGATGGCGAACTGGATGTTATTGACACCAAATTCAACCTGACTGCAATCAGCGTCGGAAACCCTCATGCAATAATCTTTGTTGATGATGTTGATGATGTTGATATCAACAAGTACGGTCCGGCCATTGAGGCACATGAGGTTTTCCCTGAAAAGATCAACGTGCACTTTGTGGAAGTTGTATCTAAAAATGAGGGTAAGATGATTACCTGGGAACGTGGTGCAGGTGTTACACTAGCATGCGGTACCGGTGCGACCTCAACTGCAATTTCAGGCTTTAAGCTCGGATTGTTTGATGAAAACGTATTGCTCCACCTGCCTGGCGGAGACTTGAAATTCAATGTATACGAAAAGGATGATGCATTGGGCGCTTTCATGGAAGGCCCTGCAAAACTCGTTTTCGATGGAGAATTCTAAATTCTCTACATTCCTTCTTTTTTCTTTCTTAATATTCCAAATATAATATCAATTACACCAAGCACGATAACTATTGCAATCCATATGCTTATTCCCTTTCTCATCAGTGAAAATACCAATGCAAGGATTATCAGTGCTACGCCTGTAATTATTGACATTTTCCATTGTTCCATTATATCACCTTATATGCATTTATTAAAGTTATATCTTCAAAAAAGAAATGTTCTGAAGCCTTTATTTCGGATATAAAACCCATTTCGTCAAATTTTTGCAGTGTCTCATCGTTGCCCGAAAGCGAGGACTGTATCATCTGGACAATTCCTCCATCATTTAAATGATTTGACACTTCATTTAAAAAAAGATCAATTACTTTCCTACCGTTTAGTCCACCATCGAATGCATAATTTATGGTGTCGTCAAGAACTTCCCCATCTTCGGTAGGTAGATATGGAGTATTGAATAAAATTACATCAAACTTTCTGTTTTCGACAGGTTCGAAGAGGTTGCCGAAGAGAATCTCAATGTTTTCAATGCCGTTGTCCTCAAAATTTTTTCGCGCAAGCTCGCATGCGTCAAAATTGATATCGGTTACTGTAATTTTGTCTGTTAATTTTGAAGCGTACATCGCAACGATTCCGGATCCTGTTCCAATCTCCAGAACACTTTGGCCTTGCTCTATTTCAAGATTGTCTGCCAGAAGATAGCTGTCTTCGGCAGGGATGTAGACATTGTCATGGGTATTGATTATAAAGTCGGGCATAATTATCACTCAACAAAAATAGGGTTTAGCTTTTCGGATATGTATAAAATTTCTTCGGGCGCAAGTACGACAACTCTTTTTTTGAGGTATTCCACAAGCCTTTCATCTTCAATTGCATTCAGCCTCTTTTTCAGAACCTTTTTGTCTATATCGCTTATGATATGCCTTGAGTCAATCAGAGCATTTTTAATTTTCTTGTTCCTGTGCTGGAAAAGTGCCTTTGTAAATTTTGAATAGGTCTTGAAATCCTCACTGCTTATGCTGTTTTCCTTAGGAGTCAGTCTGACAACGGTGGAGTCGATTTGAGGTTTCGGAATGAAGCTTTCGTTGCTCACTTCAGTCAGTTTTTCCACGTCACATTTAAAATAAAGCATGGCTGAAAGTCGGGAATAGTCCTTGGTTCCGACTTCGCCGTTCATTCGGCTTGCGAATTCCTTCTGATACATCAAAATCGCAAGGTCAAAATCATAGTCGAGAAACTTAAAAGTAATCGGTGATGAGATTTGGTAAGGAAGATTGGAGATGATTTTGTTGAAAGGCGGAAAATCCACCTTTAATGCATCATCATTTATCAGTTCTACATTGTCGATTTTTTCGTCTTCAAGCCTTTGTGAGAGTATTTCACAAATCTTTTTGTCCTGCTCAATAGCTATAACCCTTTTTGCTCGTTTGGCAAGTTCAATTGTAAGAGTTCCAATTCCTGTTCCAATTTCCAAAACAACATCTTTTTTAGATATGTTCCCAAAGTTAATAATCTGATCTCTCTTGTTTTTGTCAATCAGATAATTCTGACCTAGATTTTTATTTAACTTTATCCCATGTTGGCTTAAGATATCTTTTGTTATTTTAGATAAGGATGGGGAATTTTCACTAGTCAATTTATCACTTATCTTCTTCTTGCAGCTCTTGGAGGTTGTGTAAATAGATAATATTTATTTTTGCCTCTTTTTGGTTTTGTAGTGTCTAGCTCCTGCTTTACACGGTTGACAATCATTGCAGCAGGGTCGGCCAATGTAGGGAGTCTTTCTGAAATATCTTCAAAACTTTCAAACGGTTTTTGTTCTCTTGCTTTAATTATGTCCCACATGTATTTCTTGCCGATTCCAGGAATCAGTTCAAGTGAGTGCATTCTTGTACTCACGGAATCTGCAGTATTGAAAAATTCAACGAATTTATTTTCATTAGCCTCAACAATATCACGAATAGCATAGTCCAATTCTATTCTGGCTGTTGCAGTCATATTTTCATAATCTAATTTACCAAGGACTCTATATATTTTGTCTCTTTTTCCTTTTCCAATATATACTTGGTCCTGTATTTCTAAATCAACACCATTTTTAGGAGCTAATTCAAGTAAAGTGAATTGTTCTGTACCAATAGCTTGAGCAATAGGTTTACCACCGAATTTGGACATATCAGACTTAACATATCCACGACTTAGATAATCAAGTACAACAGCACATTCTTCCTTTTTAACTGTTGGTTTCTTTTCTTTTTTATTTCTATTATCCATATTATCACTCACTATTGTTTTATTTATCATATCTTTACGGATATAATATAAACTTATTAATAATTTTGACTGTTAAGTATAATAAAGATATCTAAAAAATGGTGGTTTTGGTGAAATTTTTTTGAAAAATAAATAAAAAAAGGAATAGTGTAAATACTATTCGATGTAGTCATATTGTTCTAACATTTCGAGGATTTTTTCCATGTCCTCTTTGGTTGTTTTTGTTGCCTCTTTAGCAAAGATTAATCTCATATCAGCTAAATCTACAGGCACCAAATCAACAATATGAGCAGCGACCTTGTCCCTTAAGCCAAATTCATCCTGAAGCTTTTCATAGATTTCCTGCGCGTCATCAGCGGAGTATCTTTTGAATCTTGCAAGATGGTTGAGAGTTAGATTTTGTTCATAGTTTAATTCATTGTTTTCAGCAAAATCTTCAATGATCTCTTTTACTTTTGAGCTTGGTATTGGTTCGCTTTTAATAACTTCTTTTCCAATCATAGAAATCAGTTTTGTAATTTTAAGTGATCAGGTCTTACTATTAAATCTTTTGCTTTGTTTCCATCTTTTAATGATACAATGTATGCTTTTCCTTTTTGACCGGTGATTTTACCAGTTTTTCCGTGGAATCTAGGAGCAGGTTGTCCTTTTTGGATGGATGGGTTAATAGTAATGTGAACTAAATCTCCTTCTTCAAATTTTTGGAGTCTGTTAGTAATTGGGTTAGTTCTTCCCGGTCTTTGTACTTTAGTCATTTTTTTTCTTGATCTACTTTTTAATCCTCTTGATCTTTGCATTATATAACCTCTTAATCAGTTCAGTCTGGGTATAAGTCTATGTTATCAGCGACCTAGTATTAAAAAAGCCCATAAATACTGGTATTAATATACTTTTAGTTTTTGGGTGGGTATTGTCATGTTGGTGTTCAAAATAAGAAAAATAGAGGAATAATGTTCCTCTAACGTTTTACTTTCAGGGTTGTTTTTATTGTGTTTTTGAGGTAGGTCACCTTCATTGTGTATTTTTTGCCCTTTTTGAGTTTTTTGATATACTTTTTCTTAATGGTGAATTTTGCTATTCCTTTTTTGTTGGTTTTAGCGGTGAATTTCTTGCCATTAAGTTTGATTGTTATCTTTTTGTTTTTCAGTGCTTTTTTGCCGTTTTTGAGTGTTGCCTTTATGACAAGCTTTTTGGCAGATTTCTTGACTGTATATTTTTTGGTTTTGAGGTTTTGCTTTACCTTGACTGTTTTTTTATCAATTTCGCCTTTATATATTGCGGTCAGCTTGTATGTTCCAGGCTTCAATGTGTTCGGCATTTTTAACCGGACGAATCCCTTTGCATCGGTTTTCAGGTAATATGTTTTCTTGTTGAGCTTGATTGTCACTACCTGATTTGCACCGACAACTTTGGCATCGTCTCCAAGTATGGCTACTTTAAATTTGCTTCCGTCATAGTAATACATTACTATGTTTTTGTCATCGCTGAACCTTGAATAAACAGTGATTTTGCTTTTTTTAACTTCACTGGTCGCAGGATTTGTAAATTTAATTTTTAAAATTAGTTTGTAAGGAGCATGGCTCTTAGGGGGTATTAATATGAGTTTGATGGTTTTGGGTGTTAAAAAAATGGTGTGAATGAAGATAACTGTTTAGTTATCTTCGAATCTTCTTCTGTCAATTAATTCTTGACGTTTACCTGGGTTCCAACCTCCGGATGCAGATTTTGCACGTCCAACTTGTTGAACGTATCCGGTAATTCTGCCTTTCATTAAAGTTTTACATTTTAAACAGAAGCTTAATGCTGAGCTGTAAGCCCAGAATCCGATATCGGATTTTCTTGCAACTTTGTCAGTTAAGCTCATTAAGGAATCCGGATCGGAGTATGATTCTCCCATGAATGCATGGAAGATGTGACCACCAGGGGTTAAGCTGTGGTATTGCTCTTCGATTTTGATTTTTTCAATTAATGATAATCCGGTGTCTACTGGCACGTGAGAGGAGTTGGTGTAGTAGTTAGCGTTGCCGTCACCTTGCACGATAGCTTGGTCTCCGAATTGTTTTTTGTCGAGAGTTGCAAATCTGTAAGCGGTAGATTCAGCAGGAGTTTGTAAAACAGACCATCTGAGTCCGGTTTCTTCCTGCAGTTTTTTAGCTCTGTCATTTACATATTCGAGACATTTTACACCGAATTTGTTAGCATCAGGGTTTTCGATTCCTTCGCCGAATAAGGACAATAGCATTTCGTTAAGACCGACAAAACCAAATGACAAGGTTGAGTTTTGGATTCTGTAGTATGAATCTTCAGCAACTTGCTGTTTTAGGAACGGCAAGATGTGGAAATCGTTTAAACATTTTAATCCTTGGTCTCTTCTAAGCATTAAGGTTTCAACTGCAAGGTCCATATATTCGTCCAAGTATTCGAATACTTGGGATTCGTCTTTAGATTGGTATCCGATTCTTGGGAAGTTTAAGGTTACGTAAGCGAGGTTACCGGTTCTTAAACAGTCTTGGTCCCAGTCACCAGTCCAGGTGTCTTGTAAACAGGTTCTGCATCCCATATAGTTTGCCATTTTGTTACGGTATTTAGGGAACATGTTTACAAAGTATGATGAACCGTATTTTGCTGACAGTTCGTGCACCAATCTGATGTCGTCTTCGTATTCACTGGTCATTGTTTCCGGTCTTAAGGTATAGATAGTATTTGGGAATAAATGAGGTTTACCTTCATTGTCTCCGGCCTTCAAAATCAGCGTAAGTTCCGACTTCAACACCTTTTGGTCCGTAAGCGGTTTCGTCCTTTAAGAAATCAGGAACACCAAATTCCAGTGCCATACTTGTGAATGGAACCTGTGATCCACGTGCTGCGTATGCCATGTTCAGGTTGTATACAAGCATTTGCACGGACTGTTTGATTTCGTCATAACTTCTTCCTCTTGCGAATGGTGCAACAAATACGTTCCATAGGGACATTCCTTGTCCTCCGGACATGTTTTGTTGTGCTGCAAGCATAATTTCACCAGTGTGGTTCATTAAGGTTTCCATGTGATTTGGGGCGCCTGCAATGGAGGTGTGGTCACCAGTACCGTCTACCTTAAGTCCATATTTGATGAAAGTTCTTATATCATGCTGCATACAGTTGAGAGGTCTTCCAGCGAAGAATTCCAAATCATGTATGTGAATGTCCCCTGCCATGTGGGCATCTGCCAAGTGTGCAGGTAACATTTTTAAGAGTGCGTATTGCTTTAATGCTTCGTCCGCTACATGTTTGTGGATACTTTCAGGGTTGTGAATCATGTTTGCGTTGTCCCTGTTACCGTTTTCGATTAAAGAGGTAATGTTGTATACAGGGATACCTAAACGGGTGTAACGGCTTCTTAAGTCTTCAAGGCCGTATTCAATCAATTTTGTGTTGACCATTTCCCTAATCATTGGAGCGGTCAGGTATTCCACATTTAATTTTTTGAGTTCTTTCCAGGTTTCAGTAGCGATTTCAAAAGCGGTTTCTTGGCTAGCACCGGTTTCTTCAATCAAGGTGTTAGCGATTTTTGATAAGTCAAATGCTTCAATAGTATCTCTGGAGGTACGTACTTTTAATTGAGTGCTTGCTAAGTATTTGTTAGCGATTTCAGGGTCGATATCTTCTAAACATTCGTGTACGATTTTTTTGATTTCTTTGGTTTTGATTCCATCGTATAACTGAGATACTACGGTTGCAATTATTTTGTCAGATTCAAAGAATGGGGTTTCTACCATGATCAATGATTTCATTAATTTTTCATAACTGAATCTTTCTTTTATACCGTTATTTTTCTCTACGTTAATTTTAACGGTTCTTTCTAAGTTATTTCCTAATTCTGATATTTTTTCCATTTAATTCACACCATTTTCCTAGTTTTTAAAAATTTATTATCCCTATGAGAGAGCATTCTCTCACTTGCTAATAATGTATGTAATCACTTGTATAATTATTGTTCGTATTGATACGAACATCTATTTAATACATAGATTTTTATCGTATATAAATTGTTCGTCATGTTACGAACAAAGTTCATATACTCTGATATTTTTTATATTTAATATATTAAAAATCAATTGTCCGAGAGCATTTGAAAAGTAATCTCAGAAAAATACGTCCAACGAACTCTGCTTGGATTTGTCACTTTCAAACAGTGAGTTGATACCGAACTCCTGAATCTCCAAACGCTGCTCAAGGTAATGTGATACCGGATAACGATTTACCAGATCTCTTGAAATTTCAAGATACTTGGTAACGGAGCCTTTTGAAACGGACAGAATCAAATTGCCTCCACATTTGCACTTTCCGGTAAGCGGCATTCTGCGGTATTTGGCTCCACACTTTGTGCATCTGACCTTCTGCTTGGAAAATGCCCTTGAGTTTCCCATGATATCCGGCAGGAAGTGGGATGACAATACCTTTTCGACAACTCCTCGCTGGTCGACTGCACGTATCGTTTCGGCAAGTGCGATTTGAGCTTCAACCTTTTCTCTCATGGAAGGCAGTCTCTTGTAAAGGCAGACTGTAGGTCCTGCATGGATATTTGAGGTGTGATGGGAAAACATCAATCCCTCATACTGTTCAGGTGTGCCCAAATGCATTTCAACATTATCAATGTGCTCTAAAACATCAGCAGGCTTGTGGGGAGTATATGTCTCTTCATAAAACTCAACAGGGAACCTTTCAAAGATGTCCAGGTTGTGGGATTCGTCATCTATCTCCTCAGGATCGATTCTTGATGAGAGAACTAAAGGAGCATCCATACTTCCTCCCCTTGTATTCGGCAGATATGTCTTTGAAAAGTTAATCAATGCATCCAAAAGAAGCATTACTGCATCTTCGTCACTGTCACAGTTTCTACGTTTTGCTGAATGGAAGTAAGGATGAGCATAACAGCCCAATGCCTTGGTGAATCCGACAATCCTTCCAAGAACTCCTGCGGATGTGTGCGGTGCAAGTCCTGCCACCAGATGGCCGATCAGGTCGCTTTTTTCCTTGACGTTATAGAATGGCTCCATGCCATAATATCTTGTAAGCTCGTCATCAATGAACTGGGCGGTTCTGAGGAGATATTCTCCACAATTGTCAGATATTACAATGTCCTGAACCCTCAATTCAACAATTTGATCTTCGTTTTCGATAGGATTTCCATAGCAATCCTTTTCATAGCCCATTTCATGCAGCTTTTCAACTGTAACTCCGATTTCCCTCGGTATGAAGTGGGTCAGAGGCAAATCGGTAGAGTCATGACGTATGGTTCCGTCCTTGAAAGTAAACACCTCATGCTTTGCCCTGAGTATTCCCTTTTCAATAGGTTCAGGCAGTTTCGCTTCGGAAATCATACCTACAACACCCTTCACCTCATCAACACGCCTTACCTTAACATTGTCTGAGGCTTTTTTCAGCATTGATGCCAAAGGTACGGTTTTCATTGAAGGCTTGCCCATTTCGGTAGGGTGACCGCATTTCGGACAAAGTGAACCGAAGGAACTGATTCCGCACTCGGGATTTGTGCACTTTCTTCTGGATATCTCCACCTTGATGCTGCCTTTCTTGGCTGCAGTTGCAACCAGTCTTCTGGCTCCTCCGTAATTGCCTATTGGAATCAGCCCATGAGGGGCAGGTCTCATCAGTCTTTCCTTTGATTTTTCAGGTCTGCCGACACGTGTTCCGATGTAGGCTGGAGCCTTGTTTTTGATTTCAACCGGTGAAACCGCATTGACTGCCTCAATGGTTGTCTTCATCTTAGGCAGTTTTTCGGATAATGTCACAAGCAACGCGTAGGAATGATCCTTGTCTATGATTATTTTCCCGTCCCTTACAATGTGGGGAACTCCAATAATCTCCAAAATCCTTTTCGGATAAGACAAATCCAGTTTGATTCCTTCTTCCTTTGTGTAGGTTGATTTTGACTTTTCAAGCAAGTCAATCAGGGAATTCAAATCGTCGATTGTCACATCATTATAGCAATAAGTGTATTTTGGATGAAGAGGTATGTTGTAGTCTTTAGATAACTTTAATGCTTCGGCAGATGACAGGTAGTCATATTCCAGCTTGTTAAGGTCCAAATCGTTATTGTCTGCATCAAAGTTTTCACTTCTCATCAATAGTTGAATCCACCATTCTTCAACCCATCCTGATGGGTATAACGGCTGGTTGTTTCTTAGGAATTCGCCGAATGCAACAAGCATATCTCCTAAAAACAGTATTTCTGCAACGTCCTTTTTGACTTCCCTTGCCTTTTTGACGCTGTCAAGTATCAGGACATCACCATTTCTAAGCTTAACGATAGGTCCTTCAATGGAATCAACCGGAACGACACAGTTACCCTTTCCCGGATATTCTATTTTGAGCTGTGTTCCAACGGCCAGAAATTCAAGCAATGCCATTGTTGCAGGATGCACTCCCATTGTAGCAAGGCCTGTGTTTCTTGAACGGCCATACCTTAGCCTGAAAGCGCCCTTTTCTGAAGGATAACCTAAAATCGGCCTTCCTCCAATGATATCCTGAATGTATTTAGGTTCGCTGACAACATCGGAATCATCACTGGAATCTGATGAGTCTTCCTTTTTAGGCTTTGAATACTCACTAAGCCATTCCCAATCAAGGCCAAGCTTTTTGGAAATCTTATGGATTTTTTTGGACTTCTGGATAACCCCTTCAACCATAGCCAGAAGAGCTCCTCCACGGATATTGTTTGTCTCGACACGCTCCAGGTCCCTGTGGGATACTTCCACCTGGTCTGTCTGTTCTCCTGATACCTCTACTGGAATATGATTTGCGGCAAATCTCACTTCTTCTGGTGTTGGTGAGTATTGCAGGTTTGTAACTTCGGATTCATAAAGCTCTACCTCTTCCACATACCTTTCAATTTCATCATCGATTGGCTTGAATATGTCAATGTCTATGGCCCGGCGAATCTTGTCTCCCAAAAGCACAGCCAATGCGGCAGCCGTACCACCTGCACTTCTGATAGGTCCGGCAAAGTAAACTCCAATGTATTTTGTTCCATCAAAATTTTCCTTGATTTTAACATCGGAAATTCCCTCCAATGGTGCTGCAACTACTCCTTCTGTCAAAATAGCAAGTGCACTTCTCAAACCTTGGTCGCATCTCTGTTCCTCGTTCCAGTTGGCCTTTTCGCCGGTAAGCGGAAATTTTCCGGATGCAATTTCAGCTGCAATTTCAAATGCAACAGATTCTCTGTCCATGTCAGTTTCCAATTCTTTAATTCTTTGTGCCACACCTTCGGGGCCAACTAGCCCTTCTACTCTTTCAGCTAAATCCTTTGCAAGTGGCACTTCAGTTTCTGTTTCAACATCTAGACCTTTAGACCTTGCCTTGTTAGCTATATCGTATAGGTGATTGGTTTCTTTTTCTAATCTATCAAAATAATCCATAGTATCGCCACAAGTTACAAAATTAATTTGGTATATAATGTAGTATCTTGTAGTCGAATTTTTAAAATTAATATTGCTATAATGGTGATTTTAATGTCTGATGATAAACCAATAAATGCTATGTATGGTCAAAAAGTTAAATTGGACTTAAATAAAATTAGAAACAAGTCAAAAACAGAAACTAAAGAGAAAATAGTTGAAGAAAAGACAGTTGAGGAACCTGTTAAAGAAGTTGTTCCTGAAGTTTTAATTAGAGAAACTGTTGATGAAAAACCTGTTGAGGATGAGGTTGCTGAAGAACCTGTAGTTGAAGATGAGGTTGTCGAGGAACCTGTAGTTGAAGATGAGGTTGTCGAGGAAGAAGTGGTTGATGAAGTTGCTGAAGAGCCTGTCCACAATGAGCCTGAAATTGAATTTGTAGGGGAACCTGTTGAGGATGAGCCTGTTGAAGAACAACCAACAAAAGATCAATCAAAATTGGATGATTTAAAAAGGAAATTAGATGAAAAAGATAAGAAAATGTCCAACCAATCCAACGAACTCAATTACTTGACTAATAAGGTAATTCCTAAACTCAAGAAAGAAAATGCCGAGTTAAAAAAAGTTAAAAAGGAATTGACTGATGCACTTGAGAAATCAACAAGAAAATACTTCGATCAACTTGATATCAATGCTGATTTAAGTAATACCATTGGAAAAATAGGTGCAGAAAGTGCAGTTCACAAAGTAAGGGCTGATAAGCTTGAATCCGAAATGGATACCATTAAAGATGAATTGGAAGCTGAAATATCAGAACTTAAGGAAAAAATTGCAAGCACTGATGTTGACAGTGTTAAAAAGGACAATGATAAATTAGCTAATGAAGTAGATGACCTGAAGGCTAAATTATCTGATTCAAGAAAGGAAAACATATCACTTTCAGAAGAGGTTGACAAGTTAAGGGCAGAAATCATAGAATTCGGAAACTATAAAGAGGAAGTCAACGCTCAAAACAAAAAGGAAATCGACGGATATAAGGAAGAAATTTCTGATCTTAAAACCAAACTCAAAATCAAAGAAAGTAGTTATGACAAACTTTCAAACGAGAACAGCAAAACCATTTCCGATTTAAGAAAGCAAGTTTCAAAGCTTGAGGAAAAATTGGAAAAAGAATCCAATAAAGGATTGTTCAACAGATTCAAATAGATGATTAAATTCATCTATTAACTTATTTTTATGAAAACCGATGATTATTTTATGGGCGAAGCTTTGAAGGAAGCGGAAAAGTCTCTGACTGAAGGCGGAATTCCAATCGGGGCAGTGCTCGTTAAGGATGGCAAAATCATATCTAGGGGCCATAACAGACTTATTCAAAATGATTCTGTCGTTTTGCATGCTGAAATGGATGCAATAGAAAACGCAGGACGGCTGAACTATGATGATTACATTGAATGCACATTGTATACTACATTGTCCCCATGCCCGATGTGTTCCGGTGCCGTGATATTGTATAATATTCCCCGTGTGGTCATCGGGGAGAATAAGACACTCATGGGGGCCGAAAACATGCTTGGATGCAACGGTGTTGAGGTCGTTGTTTTAAACGATATCAGATGCCGTGACATGTTTTTAAAGTTTGCCGCCAACAATTCCGAAATCTGGGATGAGGAGCTAAAGAAAGTCGGCAACACTACAGAGGTGAAATGAATGGAGATAATAGTAACCGATGAGAGGGATGAAAGGTTTATCGAAATGTGTTCCTCATTTGGATGTGAAGTGAATGACCCTCAGGTGGTTCTTCTTTTAAACAATTTCGCAAAGACAGTCGGCTGTGCCAGCTTCAAGGTATATGATTCCGAGTCCGCAGAAATAACAACACTGTTTTTAAACTCTTATGACAATCGTGAAAGGATATCCTATAAGCTGATCAGGCAACTTGAAAAGATAGCCATGGATTATGAATTCAAAAGCATTGTCGTAAGCTTTGATTCAAAAGAGGATATTCTGATTGAAATTTTTGAAAAATTAGATTACAGGTTTGTGGATGACCTTCTAATGAAAAAGGAATTCAAAAGTTTGATTTGATTAGTAAAAAAATATCAGAGGATAGTGCAGTCATCTGGAAATGTTTTTTTAAATAAAAGAATTTAGGTAAAAAAAGAGAAAGTTAAAAGATTAAGCTTCTTTTCTTAATCTTTTCACAACAAAGTCTTTGTCCAAGCTTAACAGGAATGATGCTGCTCTTGGACCTTGTTTTTGACCGAGAATCATTTTGTAGATTGCCTGGAAACCTTTTTGTGGTTTTAACCCTTGGCCTTCGAGGATTTCATACATTGCATCGTGCAATGCTGCGGCGTCTGTAAACTCGGTAGTTTCCATCAAGTCAGCCAGTTCAGCCAGGAACTTGTCCTGTTCCGGAGTCAATGGCAAGTTAGGAATGCTTTTTTCTTGCACTTGGAATTTGACGAATTTAGGTGCATAGGTATCCAGCCAGTATTTGACGTTGTCTACCCTTTCACGATATTGTGCCAATTCTGTTTCAGTCAGGTCACCAAATTCCTTGTCCTTGAAGCTTTTGGTAAGTTGTGAGTTTCTTTTGAGAATGCCGAATATTTTTTCCAAATCATCGCCCGCAATCTGATATGCGTTTACCAGGAATCTGAAAGGTGGTCTGAAAGGTAATGGGCTTCCAGGTTCCATTTGGACAATTTCGTAGATTTCCTTGAATTTTTTTCCTTCTTTTTCGGATGGAGCTTCCACTTCATCATAGAACACTTTCTCAACAGTATCAAATTGGTCGATAAAGTCCAGGAAAGGCATTTTCGGTGAGAAGTCTTTCGCCTTCATAGGTTTTGACCTGAATAAGTAATAATGAAGACTTTCAGCAGGGCCGATTTTCAGCCATTCTTCAGGAGCAAAGAACACTCCGTGGGATTTACTCATCGCTTCGCCGTCAAGTGTAATCCATTCATATGGCACAGGATATGGTGCGGGATAGTCGAAAATCTTTTCGGATATTACGCTACTTACATCGTATGAGCCTCCACTTGCTGCGTGGTCTTTTCCGAATGGTTCGCAGGTAGTTCCGAATATTTTCCATCTTGCTGCCCATTCGACCCTCCATGTGAGCTTACCGTTTCCGGATTTGATGTCCATTTCACCTTCATGGCCACATTCACATCTGTATTTTATGATGTCGCCGTCGTAATCATATGCATATGTGGTGTTTACGCGTCCACATTCGTCACAAATAGGATTATATGGTAGCCAATCGTCAGCCAATGGCTCTCTTCTGTATTCGTTGAAGATTTCCTTGATTTCTTCAACATTTTCAAGGGCGGTTCTGATGTAATCGTTATATACTCCGGACTTGTACATTTCGAAACCGGATTTTGCTTCCATTTCTATTCCATAATCGTCCATCACTGACAATAAGGGTTTTTCAAAGTGCTCTACAAAGTTTGCACAGCATCCGTCAGGACATGGAATCATTGAGTATGGCATGCCCAGGTATTCGTCATATGATTCAGGTAAAGGATATGGAACTTTTCTAAGTGGATCATGGTCATCTGCAATCCATATTGTTTTGGCTTTTTTTCCTTTTTCTCTTAATTTCTTTCCAATTCCGTTAGCTATGAATATGTCGCAAGAGTTTCCAATGTGTATTGAACCTGAGATGGAGGTTCCGCTTGCAATGATGTGCTCTTCTACATCCATTTTACCTAATTCGTTAGCTATATTTTCAATCCAATGTGTCATTTATATTCACCATTATAATAATAAGAATAAGTTTTATACTACATTTAATTTTGTTTTTTGTAATATAAAAAGTATTAGTTTGAGGGATTGGTCATGACCGTGTCAAGAGGTTAGCTGATTTTTTTTTGATAGACAACAATTATATATTTCTTTATTACTGAAAATATTATTATGAAATATAAAAAACTATTACTTGTTTTTTCAATATTATTCGTTCTTTTATGTTCATTGACAGCAATTTCTGCCAGTGACTTAGATGACACTGATGCCATCGCAAACGATGAGGTGGAGAATGAAATCATATCGTCCGACGTTGATATTGAAAATGACATAACAACAGAACCTGACAGTGGAAATTTAAATGGAAACACGTTTAGAGATTTGAACGGGATAATTGCCGATGCTGGAAACATAAATCTTACACATAATTATGAATATGATCAAAGTACCGACCAGGGATTATTTTCTCAGGGCATTGTCATTGACCGGGACAATGTAGTCATTGATGGTAAAGGTCATTCCATCAATGGGGAAATGCATAATAGAGTATTCCATATAAAAAATGCAAACAATGTCACATTGAAAAACATAAAATTCATTAATTCTGGCTACCAAAACCTTAGAGTTGATGGCGGTGCTTTATACATCGAGGAATCTTCAAATATCACCATAATCAATTGTTTATTCAATTTTAATCAAATAAGGAGTGATGATGGTAATGGTGGTGCAATATATGTAAAATCAACCGACCCAATCAGAATCATTGATTCCGAATTCAAAGAGAATTCTGCCGGTTATGGTGGTGCAATAACTGCTCATGATGCCACATTGATTCTTGAAAACACAACCTTTGACAAAAATACTGCTCAAAGAATCGGCGGTGCAATAAATGCTGCTCATTCGACCCAAATCATTAACAACTGCACATTTAAAGATGGTGAAATTAATGAGGGTAGTGGTGACCGTCGTAGGGGCGGAGCAATTTATGCCGAGCAATTCGACGAAGATAACGAAATGATAATCACCAATACTGAATTCAAAAACAATTATGTATATAATGACGGTGGAGCAGTTTACATAAACGGACAAGCAAAAGTGCTCATTGAAGACAGTAAATTTTCTAAAAATACAGGCAATGGCGGAGCAATTGTTTGTGATATTGCAAATGTAACAATAAGAAATACGGAATTTAATGAAAACCATGGAAGCGATGGAGGTGCTGTAAATGCCGGCCCTTCCACTCTGTTTGAAGATTGTAATTTCACCGGCAATTATGCTTCGTATGGCGGTGCAATATATGTTTGCGATTCTGGAGGTGAAAACGCTAATGCCACTGTAAAAAATTGTAATTTCTTAAACAACTCTGCTGAGGTTGGTGGTGCAATTTTTAATGATGAGAAAACGGTTACTGTTTTGAATTGTAATTTCACAGGTAATTATGCTATGGAGGCGAATGGTGGTGCAATAAACTCTCAGAATGGCAAAGCATTAATATATAATTCAAATTTCATAGCCAATAATGCAACTAAAGGTGGAGCAATAATGGCTGCCTCATCAGTCATGTTAATCGAAAACTCCTATTTCATAGCCAATAATGCAACTGATGGTGGAGCAATTTACACTTTCTTTTCAGGCATCGAAATTGATAACTCCCATTTCATAGCCAATAATGCAGTTGCTGGTGGATCAATATCTGCTGCTTCAAACATAAAAGCATTAATAAACAACAGTGATTTCTCACAAAACGCTGCATCACGTTATGGGGGAGCAATAATAGTTGTTGGTGAATTTAGTGATTCGGAGATTACTGTCGAAAATTCTATATTTGCACAAAACACCGACACTGAAGGAACTGGAGACATTGCTTTAGTGAATGAAAACTGTAAGGCTACATTAATCAATGTCACTCCAAGCAATTTGGTTCCAAAATACCTTGTTGGAATGGAAGTGGAGGAAGTAAGTGACTTTGACTATGGTCAACCTCTCACTTTAAAAGCATTTAATATTAAAAGATTTAATCAACCGCTCAATAATGGTAGTGTTATATTTTCCATTAATGGCGAAAACATTTCTATACCTGTACAAAACGGAATTGCAACTTTGCCTGAAAGGTTGTTGGATGCCGGCTCATATAAGGTTGATGTAACATATGTTGGTGATGCTGAAAATGCAAATCCAACAAAAACCATCGAATTCAATGTGCTTAAGCTTCCGGCAGTTCTTGAAGTCATAAGTGTCACAAACTGTACATATGGTGATTCAATACAAATCAAAGCCAATGTTACCTGTGGAGGTTTACCTGTTGTCGAAGGTAGGATATTCATCATAGTCAACGGCAAGAAGTATTCAGCTAATGTGACCAATGGAATTGCAACAATCGATGTTAGTGGTTTAAATGTTGGAAAATATTCCGTTAACTTGACATATGAAGGAAATTATCTTGCTGACAATGTAACTGCTAAATTTGAAGTATCCAAATGCCCGGTAACCATTGAAATTGTGAACATTGCTAACTGTACCTATGGAGATTCCGTACAGATTAAAGTCAATGTTGTTGGTGGAAGTTCCGCAGTTAATGATGGTAATGTGTCTGCTGTCGTTAACGGCGCTGTCTATTCCGCTGGTGTAATCAATGGAACTGCAACAATTGATATTCCAAATTTAAGTGTTGGAAAATATGAGGCTAACCTGACATTTGGTGGAAATTATCTTGCTGACAATGTAACCGTTAAATTTGAAGTTTCCTTGCCAAATGCTGTAATCGCTGCTAATGACATTTCA
Source organism: uncultured Methanobrevibacter sp. (assembly GCA_902794475.1). Classification (GTDB taxonomy): domain Archaea; phylum Methanobacteriota; class Methanobacteria; order Methanobacteriales; family Methanobacteriaceae; genus Methanocatella. The sequence continues at coordinate 18,132 of CADBHR010000033.1, forward strand.
TTCATCATAAATTATGGTGGAAAATACAGTGCAGTCCTTAAAGACATCAATGGCAAAGCGGTTGCTGGTGAAAAGGTAACATTCACATTAAACGGAAAGAATATTGCTTCTGCAGTCACTGATGTCAATGGAGTTGCATCAATACAGTTAACTCCTGCAATTCTTAAAGCAGCAAAAGCTGGTAAAAAGGATTTAGCTATTAATTTAGTAAGCGAAAACTATAATCCTGTTAGCAAAACAGTCAAAGTAACTATCAATAAGGAGAAAACCAAAATCCTCAAGGCTAAAAAGACCTATAATTTCAAAAAGTCCAAAAAAGCCAAAAACATAAAAGTTACCTTGAAAAACAGCAAAAACAAGGTTATGAAGAAGGTTAAAGTAACCATCAAACTGTCTGGTAAAAAAATCAAGGGCAAAAAGGCAGTTACCGCAAAAACCAACAATGAAGGTGTAGTAACATTCAAGCTTGGCAAAAAATTAACCAAGAAAACTAAGGTAAAATACACAATAACCTTCAAAGGCAATGCTTACTACAACAAAGTAGTCAAAAAAGGAAAAATAGTAGTTAAGTAGATTTAATAATCAATCTACTTCTTTTTTTTATTTTAATTAAACACGTAATTTTAAAAAAAGAGAAATGAATAGATAATAAAGTATCTATTTGATTAAGTCGGAATCGGACTGATCCAACCATTCGTTAACGATTTTTACTGCACAGTAGTTACCGCACATGGTACAGGTGTCCTCTTCTTCAGGAGGTCTTTGGTCTCTTTTTGCACGTGCAGCTTCCGGAAACATTGCACAGTCGTATTGTGCTTCCCAGTCGAGATTTTTACGAGCTTCTGCCATTGCAAGGTCTTGTGAACCATCAATTTGGCCGCTTGCAAGGTCTCCTGCATAAGCTCCGATTTTGGTTGCGATTACACCTTCCCTCACGTCATCAGGGTTAGGCAATGCAAGGTGTTCTGCTGGGGTTACGTAACAGATAAAATCAGCGCCCGCTTTTGCGGATGATGCCGCACCGATTGCAGATACGATGTGGTCGTAACCTGGTGCCACGTCACATACGATAGGTCCTAACATGTAGAATGGTGCATTTGAACACATTTTCTTTTGAATCATTACATTTGTTGGAATTTCGTTGATTGGAATGTGTCCTGGTCCTTCAATCATACATTGCACTCCGGCTTCACGGGACCTGTCGATTAATTCTCCTAAAATGATCAATTCTTGGATTTGTGCCCTGTCGGTTGAATCTGCAATGGAACCTGCCCTCATACCGTTAGCAAGTGAGAGAACAACGTCATGCTCCTTTGCGATTTCCAGTACGTAATCGAAGTTGGCATATAATGGGTTTTCCTTTTCGTTTTCGACAATCCATCCGGACATGAATGAACCTCCTCTTGAGACCAGACCGGTTACACGGCCTTGCCTTTTGAGTCTGGTTAAGGTTTCGATGTTGATACTACTGTGGACTGCCATAAAGTCAATACCATCTTTTGCTTGCTTTTCGATGGTGTTGAAGAGGTCATCTTCAGTCATGTAAACTACAGAACCGTCTCTTCTGATACTTTCGATTGCTGCCTGATAAACCGGCACTGAACCTACTGGCAATGGGGACATGTCAAGAACCCTGTTCCTGATTACGTCAAGGTCTCCGCCAATACTCAATTCCATCAAACAGTCTGCACCGTTGTCGATTGCGATTTGTGCTTTCAATACTTCCTCATCGAAGTTTACGATATCGGTTGAGGTTCCGACGGTTGCATTTACTTTTGTTCTGAGTCCAGCTCCAATACCTGAAGCTTCAATGTCTCTGTTAACGTTACTTGGTATTACAATTGTACCTTCTGCCACTGATCTTAAAATGAAATCTTCTGAAACACCTTCTATTTCCGCAACGTGCTTCATTTCATCAGTTAATATTCCTTTCTTAGCATCACTAATCTGTGTCATTGTATCTCTCCATTAACATTTATAATAGTCAAAGTTATTTTAAAATTTTTCCACACAAAGTTGATATTTTCTTATTTTTATTTAATAGTATTTAAATTAATAGGATAAATTTTTATTCCAAATTTATTGATATATATCAAGTCTTTTTTAAAAAAATAGTTAATTTTATAATCTAAATTAAAAAATAAGGTCATTTTGACAAAAATAAAATAAAATTGAAAAAATAAATGGAATTAATAGAATTCACTCATTTTTTCAAATGCCTCATCAAAGGTTGGCATATTGGTCTGACAACCTTGATGTTGAATAATGAATGATGAAACGGATGATGCAAACTTGGCGGATTCTTCAAGTGTCTCTCCATTCAGGAATCTTGTTAAAAATCCTGCCCTATATGAATCTCCGGCACCGGTCGGGTCAACTGCTTCTGTTGGGATTGCATCTATTTTGATTTTCTCTTCACTGGAATAGATTTCACATCCGTTCGCTCCACAGGTTTTGACAATGATTTTAGGACCCATCTGCCTCAATCCTGTCAGGTCAACTTCAAGGGCATTCAAAATCCTTTCAATTTCATGATGATTTCCGAAGAGGATGGTTGTGTTTTCAATCACATCAACCAGCTTTTTGGTATCATACATTCCAAGGTCTTGGCCAGGATCAAATGAGACAAGCATGTCCTGATTTTTGGCTTCCTGTGAACATTTCCAGTTGAATTCCGGGTCTCCTGTTGCTAAGTGAACGGCCTCTGCATTTTCAATTGCCTTTACTGGAACTTTGCTTTCTGCAAATTCTTTTGCAGCTCCCCAGTAGAAGTAACTTATCTGGTCATCATTATCGTCTGTAAGGACAAATGCGGTAGGTGTCGCTTCACCCGGAACAATGATTAATGATTCAGTGTCAATTCCCAGATTTTGCATGTTTTCATAGTATTCGGTTTTTTTGAAATCTCCACCTACTGCTGATACGAGTGAAGTTCTTAATCCTAATTTCGCTCCAACACAAGCTACGTTTGCAGCTGCTCCACCATTGAATGTTTTCATGTTGGTTATAGGAGCTGAAAAATTAGCTTTTGGGAATTCAGGCACTCTAATAATGTAATCATGAGCAGAGTGACCAATTGCTAGTAAATCTCTGTTTTTAACCATAATATCGCCTTTTTATTTTTCAATCTTATATTGTGTTTCATCATTATTTAATGTTTTGAATTACACATTTTCACACATGTGCAGTTTCACAAAAACACGGTGTAACATGAGTGTAGTTTAACATATATAATATTATAAATATCTATTTTTGCCGAGAGCATTTGAAAACTAATCATCCCATCGGTGTGAAACCCTGTTTTCCTATGGATTCTTGACCGTCATTAAGCAAAAATCTTATGAATTCGTCAACTTCGGGTTTATCCTCGTTAACTTTAATCACGCTAATGACATGCTGGGTATCATATTTTAAAAGTTCATTTCCCTTAAAGTAACTTGCATTTAAGAAGGTATATAGATTTTCAGAGTTTCTCACTATTTTGAAAGCGTCGAACTGTGAATTCACGGTTTCTTTGATGTTGAATTTTATGTCATAATGTCTAAGGCTGTTCCAGGCAAGCCTTTGAGCGGATCCGTTGACCTCGACAAAGTCAAGACCTTCCAAATCAGATATGCTTTCAATGTTTCTTGATTGGGGGCTTGACACCAAAACAAGATAATCATAAGCTATTGGCATAAAGTTGATGTCCTGCTCATAAGCAATCAAAGGGTCGTCCAGGGTAAGGATGTCTACAACTCCTCTTTTTGCAAGTTCAAATGCATCTTCGTCGTTGCTGCTGTAGATGTTGGTGTTGAACGGTGTTGGGATACTTTCCAAAAGCCCGGTGCTGATATGGCCTCCTGCAATGTTGATGTTGGAGGTCTTTTCGATTTGGATTAGATATTTTTTGAACTCATCAAGCAGTTTCAATCCGTCAGCGGTGAGGTGGGTTCCGTTACCTATTTTTTGGGTGATTTTCACTCCAAGCTTGGCTTCCGCTTTAAGCAGTCTTCTGTTGAATACTGTATGGGAAATATTTAACTCCTTTGCAGATTTCCTTTGGGATTTGGTCCTTGACAGGGAGTCCAGGCTTTGGTATAGCTTGTAGTCGTAAACATCACCGTTTATCTCCAGGCTTATTAATCCCTTACTTTCAAATTTCATTAATTATATATAAAATTGTAATCATAATTAATAATATTGATTTATGGGTTGGATAAAATGGAAATAATGAAATCTTCTATAAGAGCTATATTGGACAATATCGAAAGTGCAGAAGAATTCTTGGATAGAAAATCCCTTGATGAATTTGAAAATATAATCATTAAATCTGAAAACATATTTGTCACAGGTGCCGGAAGGTCAGGACTTGCCGCAAAGGCATTTGCCATGAGATTGATGCATTTGGGATTAAGCGCCTATGTTGTAGGTGAAACCATATCTCCGGCCATTCATAGTGATGACTGTATTGTAGCCATTTCAGGTTCCGGTGAAACAAATACTATCGTATCTGCTGCCAATATCGCTAAAGATAGAGGTTCAAAAGTTTTAGTTTTAACATCTTATCCGGAATCAACTTTAGGTCAGCTATCAGACTGCTACGTTCTGGTTAAGGGAAGGACCAAAAAAGAAGTTGATGATGAAAACTACATGAAGCGTCAAATTCATGGAAACTACACATCCCTAACTCCATTGGGAACAGCCTTTGAACTGACCACATTGGTATTTCTGGATGCGATTGTTTCCGAGTTGAAAACCAAAATCCCTCAGAAGGATGAAATACAGGCAAAGCCTGCCCCTTCAGAATAGTATCCTATTTTGGTTATTGTATATATTGCAGCGTTGGCCCCTTAAAAAGCCGACCAATGTAATATTTCCTTTTTTTGCAATATTATATCCTGAATTGGCAGGAGCAGCATTTGACGCCAGTATTGGCACTCCCGCTCTTGTCATTTTGATTACCATATCTGCAGGCATTCTTCCGCTGTAGATTACATACGAATTGTTAAGGTCAAATCCGTTCAATATTCCATATCCGATTACCTTGTCAACTGCAACATGGCGGCTGACATCTTCTTTTACAATGAATTGACCCTTATGGACGATTCCTGCAACGTGTGTTCCTCCTGTTGCCTGCCAAATTTCGGCATTGTCCTTAAGTTCCTCTATGCGGTTGATCAGTTCGTCGACATGGACCTGAAATTCTGACTCGACCGGTGTCACATCCTTTATTTTGCTTCTCCATCCTCCGGCTGAATCTGAACAGAGGACGGTTTCATTTGTTTTCAGGAGAGTGTCATCAATTTCAACGTTTATTTTGGGTCCGTCAATCTCTATCTTCTTGATGTCGTCAAGTGTTTTCACCATATTCTCATTAACAAGATATCCCACAGCAAATTCCTTTAGGGAATCTTCGATTGCAGACAGGCTACGTGAAATGCTACCGTTTATTGTTAAGGTAATTGTTTCATCTTTTACAACTTTTTCCTTTGTGTCTGTTGGCTTGCCATTTTTGAAATTTATTGCATCAATCTCTTCAATTTTCATCATCTCACCTAATATAATATTATTATTTTAATGTTTTTAAAAAGTGATGTGTTTAAATTTTTGAGTTGGTCATTTTATTAAAATTATTAAAGTATTAATATGGTTTTAAATCTTGATTTGCATTTGAAAATTAATTCAATTTTAAATTATTATCTAATTTTATCTTTTTATTATTGGATATATTATTTAAATGTTATTTTTTTGATTTAATTGATTATTTTGCGATGTGAATCATTTATAAAGATAGATTGTTTTATCCCATTAAAACAATATTTCGTAATTTTGAATTTTACGGATAATGGGATATTAACCAATTAAATAAGGTTATTTTTAAAAATAAAGTTTATTAAACTATTATAAAGTATATTATCATTAATTTAAGTTTATATTATTAAAAAAATAGAATTTTCACGATGTGTATATAATCCATCATGATTTATCATTACATTAAATTTTACTCTTTTGTAGTATTTAAATATTTCTTTTACGTTCTAATGACAAATCCTTTTTATATATTAATTACTAATATAGTATCATAATACTCTTTGAACTATTTATGGGATTCATTCAGTATTATAAAAAAATTAATAAAAGGGAATAAAAGAGGTTGATAAAATGAGTTCATCTTTTAAAAGTCCAGTAGATACTGCAAAAGCAATTGCTGCAACTGCTGGAGCAAAAAACTCTGATTACTCTCCTTTTTAGCAGGAGCATATATTGCATTTGGTGGTTTATTAGCTGTAGTGGCAAGCGCAGGTATGTTAAAAGCAGGCGCTCCATTAGGGTTAGAAAAATTCGTATTCGGTGCAGTGTTCCCTGTAGGTTTGATCATTGTGGTTATCGCAGGATCTGAACTTTTCACTGGAAACGTAATGTTCATGACTCTTGGTGTTTTAGACGGCTCCGCTTCTGTTGGCGGTCTCGCTAAAAACTGGGTTATCAGTTGGATTTTCAACTTTGTAGGTGCTTTATTCGTTGCTTACGTTTTAGCTTTCATGGGAGGAATCACTCCTACTGATGCATCCGCACCAGCTTACGCAATTTCAGCGAAGGCGATTGCCGTAGCTGAAGGTAAAGTTACTATGCCATTTACCGCTGCTTTAATTAAAGGTATTGGTTGTAACTGGCTTGTATGTTTAGCTGTATGGTTAGCTAATGCTTCAGATGATATCATCGGTAAAATCGTTGGTATCTGGTTCCCAATCATGGCGTTTGTATGTATCGGATTTGAGCACAGTGTTGCAAACATGTTCTTCATACCATTAGGTTTGTTCTTAGGTGCTAAAGGTGTAACCTGGAGTACAATTATTATTAATAACTTAGTTCCTGTAACTCTCGGTAACATCATCGGAGGAGCAATCTTTGTAGCATGTATTTACTGGTACACCTACTTAAGAGGATAAGCTAGTAAACTTAACTTAAGAAGCTTTTTTAAAAAGCTTCTTTTTAAATTATTTAACAAATACAAAAAAACTATTATTTTGGAGATTATAAAATGGTTGAGATTAAATATGTACCAACAATCTGTCCATACTGTGGTACTGGTTGTGGACTCAACTTCGTTGTAAAAGACGAAAAAATTGTTGGTGTAGAACCTTTAAAAAGACACCCTGTAAATGAGGGTAAAGTATGTCCAAAAGGAAACTTTGGATACCAGTTTATTAATAGGGAAGACAGATTAACTACTCCTTTAATAAAAGAAAACGGTGAATTTAGAGAAGCTTCTTGGGATGAAGCATTAGACCTTGTTGCTAACAAACTCAAAGAAGTATCTGACGAAGATCCAAACAAAGTTGGATTCTACGCATGTGCTCGTTCACCTAACGAAAACATTTACATTACTCAA
>CADBHR010000034.1 GCA_902794475.1 uncultured Methanobrevibacter sp.
TAAATTATTTATATTTATAGTAATATATTATATATTAATTTATTGGATTTTACTATATTGTGATATTATGGGAACAGAATTTTTAAAAATTAAGGAATGTGATGAAGCAATTGATATTATTCAGGAGTTGTTCGATGAAAATTTAAAGCCTGAAAGCGAGGAGATTGATGTGGCTGACGCTTACGGCAGAATACTGTTTGATGACGTTTATTCCAGAATGGATTTTCCTCCTTTTAACAAGGCTCTGAAAGATGGATTTGCAATTCTTTCAAGCGACAGTTTTGGGGCTTCAGAGGAATCTCCTAATACATTGGATGTCATTGACTTTTTGGAAGCAGGTGCCACTACCGACAAGAAGGTGGAAAAAGGCAAGTGCATTGAAATAAGTACTGGTGCTGCAATGCCTGAAGGCTCTGATGCGGTTGTTATGGTTGAATATGCCGAAAAAGGTGAAGGTACTGTTAATTTGCTTACCACTGCAACCCCATTTCAGGATGTCGCAAAGAAAGGTTCAGACATTGAAGAAGGAAACCTGATTCTTGAAAAGGGTGATTTCCTGAATCCCGGTAAAATAGGTGTCTTGCTGTCACAGGGATTTGAAAGCATTGAAGTTTACAAAAAGCCTAGTGTAGGTATACTTTCATCAGGAAATGAAATAACTCTTCAGGGCGAAGAGCTGGAATATGGTAAAATCTATGATGTAAACGGCGGGATGATTAAAAACGATGCTGTTTCCTGCGGCGCTGATGCCAGATTTTTAGGGGTTATGAGAGATGACTATGATGAGGTCAAAGAAAAGATAACTGAATCCTTAAAAGAAGTCGATGTATTGTTCTGCTCCGGCGGAACTTCAGCAGGTCTTGGAGATGTTCTGAAGCATGTTCTTGATGAATTGGGTGAAGTGCATATCCATGGGATTTCAGTCCAGCCGGGTAAGCCAACAATCGTTGGGGTAATTGACGGTAAAATAGTAATTGGACTTCCAGGAAATCCAGTATCAGCACTGATGATATTCAATGCTTTTGTGGCTGAGCCATTGACCAAGCTGGCAGGAATCGACAGGGACTTTGAGTTAAAAACCCATAAAGGCAAAATCACAAAAAGAATCCACTCTCAGGTTGGAAGAATGCAGTATCAGCTTGTAAAGGTTGATGGTGAAAATGTTCAGCCTATATTCAAGGATTCCGGCGCAATATTTTCCTTGTCCACAGCTGACGGATATGTAAAAATTCCAAAGTTGGTCGAACTTGTTGATGAGGGCGAAGAAGTCGAAGTATTTTTATTCAATTAATATTATAAATTTAATGTAGGTGTAATTATGGATTATGAAGTGAAAGTAATTCCCGAACAAAAATTAGGAGTTATTAACTGCAAAACCCCAATTGAAGATTTAGGAGTATTCTTATCAATACTTATGGATTGGGTTGATACTGAAGAGATTGAAACTGATGGAGAACCATTTATCGTTTATTTCTCACCTAGGCATGAAGTAAATCAGGGAGATGTTGTTTATGATGTCAGCATCCCACTTAAAGAAGATGCTGATGAAACAGATAGGATTCGTGTTGTCGACATGATTGAAAATAAGGTTTTGGCCGCCAAACATTTCGGCTCAACAGACAACATCATGGATACCTATGCTGAACTGGTTGAAGTTGCCCAAGCGAATCATTATGACATTATCGGGTCACCTAAGGAAGTTTTAATCAAGAGTTTCCACAATTGTGATGATGAAAAGGATTATGTGACAGAAATTCAATTGCCTATCATTGAAATGTAGGTGTTAATATGGCTAAAAAAGAATTGGATATTGAAGAGGAAGTCCAAAGGATTTCCCGCAAAACCAATGTGAATATTAAAAAAAATGAATATTCATATTCAAAGCAACTCGAAAGATTGGATAAAGAAATAGACAGGGCCATAAATGATAAAATCAAATTATTTGATGAAGACAAGGAAATGATTGAAAAATACAAGTCTATTGAATTTAAGCATGACACCATTGACAGATATAGAGAAAAATTGAAAAAAATCTAATTTTTCTCAATCTCTTTTTTTGACTATTGGCCAACCACCCTTAGATTATGCACCAACAATTTTGGAATGATGAATGAACCGTATTGTTTGATTTCGCTTTCAAGGCCTTCAACGCTTTTCATGATTTCAAATATGTTTCCTGAAATCATTGCTTTTGAAATCGGTTCGGTCAACTCACCATTTTCTATTTTGAATGCATTGCTTGCCTCTACTGAGAAATCCCCTGAAATAGGGTTAGCAGTGTGCGCCCCTAAAACGCTTGTTGTCAAAACGCCCCGGTCAATTTCGTTTAAATCCTTCATTTCGCTGAACTTGAACTCAAGGTTTGTCGGGCTGATCATTGGAGTTGAAAAATATGATCCTCTAAGTCCGTTTGAGGTTGTTTTGACGCCTTCGCAGTTTGCAGTATAGATGTCATAAATGAATGAATTTAATTTTCCGTCCTTTATCAGGTCTGTTTTTTGTGATACACTTCCTTCGCCATCACATTTTGAGGAATACATTCCCTTTTCAAGCAAAGGATTGTCTGTAATTGTTAATGATTCATTAGCTATTTTCTGACCGGTTTTATCTTTTAGGATGGATCTTCCTCTGCGAACATTTTCACCATCAAAGGCACCCAAAAATGTTTGAAGCAGTCCAACTGCAGCATAGTAATCGAGAACAACACTATAATCTCCGGTCTCTATGGATTTCGTATTGAGTGAACTTTTTGCCAAGTTGCAGACTTCATTTGCCAATTTTTCACTATCGATATCGAAAAATCTTGAGGATTGGGAGTTGTATGCAGTTGCAATCTTTCCGTCTTCCTGTATAATTACGGATAATCCTAAACCGTATCCGGTTCCTTCATTTTCGATTGAAACTCCGTTTGAATTCACAATTAATGACCTTCCTTCACTTGCACTGAATCCTGAGCCTGTCACTTCACAGCCGCTGTCATTTGCAATGGCTATTGTGTCCTTTAAAAATTCAACAGACTCATCGACACTCAAGTCACTGAATTTACTGTCATAAACGTTTTTGACTTCACTTACCTTTTCAACTTCTGCAAAGGCATAGTTTTCATCGCTTTTGGTAAGTTTGGCATTTTCAATGGCTTTAAGTGCAGTTTTTGAAACTTGATTTATGTTTGATGTAAATGCAAAACCCTGTTTGTTGTCTTTGATGACTCTTACTCCAAGCCCCAATTCAATTTCTTCTTTTGCAAAGTTCAATTCATCCTTGAGGGAATCCAGTTCGATTGTTCTTCCCTCATCAATATAAATTTCGTAATCATCACATTTGTTTTCAAGTGTCTTTTTAACGTCTTCCGCAATTTCATATATCATTTTATCACTGTAATGCAAATTTTTCAATGGCTTCGGCAACTCCATCGCCAAATAGGTTTTCACAGGTGTAAGTGCTTATCTCTTTTAGTTTGTCATCTGCATTGCCGACAGCTATCTTATATCCGACCTCTCTTAGGAAATCTTCGTCGTTTTGACTGTCTCCAATTGCCATTACATTTTCCATGTTTATTCCGTTTCTTTCACAAAGGTATCTAAGTGAAGTTCCCTTGTTGACCCGTTTATCGGTAATGTGAAGCGCAAAGCCGCTGTCATAAATTTCAAGCTGGTCAAGGTATTCAAAGTCTTTCAAAGCATCCTCCAATTCTTCTCTTGGAATTGTCTTGTAGAACACGGTTTCAGTTAGTCTGTACATGTTGTCATGGGATGCATGCTTGTCGAACTTTTCTCCTAACTTCTCTTTCAGATGATTTTCGGCTGATGTTACAAAGTCCCTTTCAACCATTGTTTCAACGGCGTTGTTGTTTTCACCTTCTTTAAACACGACTCCTCCGTTTTCTGCTACAAGTCCTCCGCTGCACCCTATAAGGACTTCTGCTGCATAGGCATAGTTGACAACGTTTCCGGTCACTATTATTGTTGGGATTCCTGCATCTTCCGCCTTTCTTAATGCTTCAATCGCTGAGATGCATATTTTTCTTTTATCATCGGTTATTGTTCCGTCAATATCTACCGCTATAGCTTCGATTGCCATTTTATCCCCTTGAATATCTGTGTGCAATGTTGCATGTTCCTTCCTTACTTACCATGCATGCTCCGATTGGATGTAGGGGATTGCATGCTTTTCTGAATAGCTTGCAGTCTTCTGGTCTTGCAAGGCCTCTTAAGATTGGTCCGCAGATACATCCTTTTGGAGCTTCATTAACGTCCTTGACTTCAATATCATATTTCTCACGGGCATTGAAGTCAGAAAATTCCTTTTTGACCTCAAGAATGGAATTAGGTATTTTCGGAAATCCTCTCCATTCCCTTGATGTAACGTCAAATACCTGGTCAATCATGTCTGTTGCTATTACGTTTCCTTCATCCTTAACGGCTCTTTTGTATTCATTTTCTATTTTCGGTGTTTCGTTATGGATTTGCCTTAAAATCATGTAAACAGACATCAATATGTCCAATGGGTTGAATCCAGCTACTGCCTGCGGGATTCCGTAATCTGTTGAGAAGTATTCGAAAGGTTTGGTTCCGATGATTGTGCAAACGTGTCCAGGCTGAATCAATGCATTCAAAGTGGTTTCACCGGAATTAATCAAGAAGTCGATTGCTGGAGGAATCAGTCTGTGGCAGGACAATACTGAAAAATTTTCAGGAGGTGTTGAGAGCAGTTCCGCTGCAGTTGTAGGGGCGGTTGTTTCAAAGCCTGCTGAAATGAATGCGACATCATTGTCCACCTTTTCAGCTATTTCAATTGCCTTGTTGATACCATAAACGACTCTTACGTCTCCACCTTCTGCCTTTGCATCTGCAAGGGATCTTTCAGAACCCGGAACCCTTAGCATGTCACCGAATGTGGTTATTGTGACTCCCTTATCGATAAGTTCCAATGCCTCATCGATTTCACGTGATGGGACCACACATACTGGACATCCAGGTCCTGCTATGATTTCCACTTCTTCCGGAAGCAGGCTTCTAATTCCATTTTCCATGATTGTGTGTTCGTGGGAACCGCACACGTGCATTATTTTAACGGGTGTTGCTAGGTCATTGATTTTATCTATTAATTTTTTTGACATTTCTTTCATACTCATAAAAACACCGAAGATTTAATATTATATTATTACTATATCTATAATTGCATTAATTAAATCTATGTATTTTAAGGGAGATATATGTTTAACAATAATAAAATTTTAGTAGTTATTCCGGCAAGGGGAGGTTCAAAGGGCATTCCACGTAAAAACATTCGTTTGCTTAACCGTAGGCCTTTGATTTCCTATGCTATCAATATAGCAAAATCATCACAGTACGTTGATGATATTGTGGTAACTACTGATGATTCTGAAATTGCATTGTTGTCAGAAAAGTTTGGAGCAAGTGTGATAAAACGTTCTGAAGAATTGTCAGGCGATGAAGTTCCTCTTGACCCTGTCGTTTATGATGCAATGGTTAAAAAAGAAAAGCAAGCTTTTGATGAGTATGATATTATAGTAACTCTTCAGCCAACCTCACCTTTATTGAAATCATCCACTCTTGATGCTGCAATTGAAAAATTTGAGGATTTTTCCATTGACAGTGTGTTGTCAGTTGTGGATGACAGGCATTTGAGTTGGGGATATGATGAGAACAATCACAGGTATTTCCCGAATTATATCGAGCGAAAAAACAGGCAATACCTGCCAAAGGATTTCAGGGAAACCGGTGCAATTTTCATAACTCGAAGAAAATTTGTTCATGAGGATTCACGTTTGGGAACCAATCTTGAACTTATTGAAGTGTCCCGTCAGGAAAGCGTTGACATTGACAATTATGAGGACTGGTGGATTGCTGAGAATTACTTGCAAAAGAGAAGGGTAGCAATCGTTGTAAACGCCTATGATGAAATCGGAACAGGTCATGTTTACAGATGCATCTCAATCGCTTCCAAATTGGTTTTCCATGATGTCATTTTCTTGATGGATGAACAGCACAAGCTTGGAATTGACATTGTCGGCAACTATAATTATCCCTTCAAGCTCTATGATGGGGAAGATGATTTGCTGAATATATTGAGGCAATATTCTCCAAACATTGTGGTCAATGATATTTTGGACACCTCAAGGGAATATGTCACCCAATTGAAGGAGGATGGCTATTTTGTAGTTAACTTTGAAGACTTGGGGACAGGTACTGAAGTGGCTGATGTTGTTTTTGATGCATTGTATGAGCATGATGTCAATGAGAGGAATGTTTTCACAGGACACAAGTATTATATCCTAAAAGACGAGTTCTACTTCCAGCCTCAAAAAATCATAACTCAAAAGGTTGAAAATATTCTCATTACCTTTGGAGGAACCGATCCGAACAATTTCACAGAAAAGGTTCTTGATTCAATTTTGGCAACTAGCTATGACGGAAGGATAAACGTGATTTTGGGATTGGGATATGATGGCCTTGAGAGACTAATCGATAAATATGAATCAAACCAATCCATCCAGATTTATAGAAATGTTTCAGACATCAGTGAATTCATGTTTAAGGCAGATTTAATATTCACTTCAGCTGGAAGGACCATGTATGAGGTCTGTTCATTGGGTGTTCCGACAATTTGCTTATGTCAGAATGAGCGTGAGTTGACTCACGTTTTTGCAAATGAGACAAACGGATTCATAAATATGGGTTTGGGGGCAGACATTGGAAAACAGCAAATCATTGATGAATTTGTTAGGCTTGTAAACGATTATGAATTAAGGTCTGAAATGAATAAAAAGATGTTGGATGTTGATTTAAAAGACGGCTTTGAAAACATATGGGCAATTGTTCGTGGGAAATACAGGAAATTTGAGCTCAAGAGGTAAAAACATGAAAATATTCAATAAATATCCCTATTTGATTGCAGAAATTGGTGTTAATTTTTATGACATTGCCAAAAAGGAAGGGATGTCAGATATGGATGCTGCCAAATTCATGATTAATGAAGCAAAGGAATGTGGTGTAGATGCTGTTAAATTTCAATCATATAAAGCAGATACAATTGCATCAAGGAATTCTCCTGCATATTGGGATTTGTCTGAAGAGCCGACAACCTCCCAGTACGAATTGTTTAGGAAGTTCGATAAATTCGGTGTCGGAGAGTACAGGGAACTTGCAGAGTATTGCCAGCAGCTTGGAATAAAGTTTTTATCCACACCTTTTGACTTTGAAGCTGTAGACTATTTGGATGAATTTATGGATATTTATAAGATTTCTTCTTCTGATTTGACCAATATTCCATTTATAAAATATATTGCAAGTAAAAATAAGCCGATTTTACTTTCAACCGGTGCGGCAACATTAAATGAAATAAAAGATGCAGTCAATGCCATTGAAGAAGTTTCCACTGTAGACATTGCAATAATGCATTGTGTTTTGTCTTATCCTACTGCATATGAGGATGCCAATCTGTTGATGATTAAGGATTTGGCCAAAAATTTCCCTGATTATGAAATTGGTTACTCTGACCACACAAAACCTGACAAGGATATGGCAGTTTTAACAACTGCTTATAATTATGGTGCTACAATTCTTGAAAAGCATTTTACAGTGGATAAGACTTTGCCAGGCAATGACCACTACCATGCAATGGACCCGGATGATGTAATCAAATTCAGATGGAACGTAAATTTCATATCTAAAATCAATGGTATGAGAAACAAGCAGCCTTTGATTTGCGAATCATCATCAAGGCGTCAGGCAAGAAGGTCTATCGTTGCAGTTAGAGATATCAACAAGGGAGATGTTATCTCTGAGGAGGATTTGACATTCAAACGTCCTGGAACTGGAATATATCCCTCAAAAATTGATGAAGTCATTGGAAAAACTGCCAAGATTGACATTTCTGAAGATACCTTGCTTGATTTTGACATGTTTGAATAAATTGGTGTTTTAATGTCTGTTAGTGTTAGGGATATCTGTGAAGTTTTTTTTGACCTTGAAGAGAAATATGATCTTAATTATCAGGAGATTCAAGGTTGTTATGCATGGAAATTAATTAGAATGCATCTCTATTATGACATTACCCGTAAAACAAAAATCTTCGGCGCTCCCCAGCAGAAAGCATTGTCACTTGCAGATAAATTTGCCACATTTTTGCCGTTTTTCAAAAATTCATTGTTGCACAATCCTTTCAATGGAAAATATAATAAGGACATTTTAATTTTTGACCATCCCCGTAAGGTAATTTTTAATGGAAAATACTGCGATATCTACAGCAAGTTTTTGGTTGATTTTTTAAATGGGAACTACTCCTTTGAAGTGTTGGAATCCCCTTATTTGAATCATCACTATACTCAAAAGCAGGATTACATCCGCTATACCGATGCAATCCAACTTGGATCATATGTTCACAAGAAGTTCAATAAGGTCGAATTCACCCAAGAAGAGGAAAAACTCATTTTAAAGGTTCAAAATGAATTGGAAAATGCTTTTAATATAAAGCTCAACATCTTATGGATGATGAGGACACATATCCTAAATTTTCAGCATGATTATAATAAATACATTGATTTGTTCAAAAAAAGGAATCCTAAAATGGTTTTTGTAGTTGTGGCTTATGAAAATCATGCCGTTGTGGCTGCGGCCAAATATTTGGGCATTGAAGTCATTGAGCTTCAGCATGGAACCATTACCCGTTATCATTTGGGATATTCCTATCCTGAAAAAACCAGATTGAAGGGTGAAATTCCATATTTCCCCGATAAGATATTGTCATTTGGAGAATATTGGATGAATGGAGACACTTCTCCGATAGCTATGGAGAATATAATTCCTGTCGGTTTTCCGTATTTTGAATATCAGTCAAAGGATTTCATCGGCCTTGAAGTCATAGACAATCAAGTTCTGTTCATATCTCAGGGAGTAATTGGAAAATACCTGTCAAAACTTGCATCTGAATTTGCTAAAAGCAATGAGGATTTAAGAATAATTTATAAGCTGCATCCCGGAGAATATGAAACCTGGAGGCAAAATTATCCTGAATTGGTCGAGGCTTCAGCTTTTGACAACTTTGAAGTCATCGACAATAGTGAAATTCCACTCTATAAGATGCTGGCCGAATCCAATTATCAGGTAGGGGCATTTTCAACAGCAATATATGAGGGGATGATGTTCGGATGCAAGACATTTATTTTGGATGTTCCGGGTGTCGAATATTTGGATGATTTGATTGAGAGGGGATATGTTTTCAAAATAGAAGATGCAGATGACTTAAATGATAATCTTGTGAATTTCAAACCTGCTGATTATGATAAGAATTTCTTTTTTAAGAATTTTGACAAAGAACTGTTGAAGAGAGTGGTTGACAATGGATGAATACATCAAGTTCATCAAGAGAATGGGTGTAGTTGGAATTGCAAATATTCTGATTTCCCTAAGCGGACTGATATTCATTCCAATCATTACAAAAAGTTTTTCAACTGCGGATTATGGTGTTTGGGCTCAGGTGAATACATTTGTATCATTGGTTCCTAATTTTGTTAATTTGGGTCTTCCTTATACCATGGTCAGGTTTTTAGCGGCGGAAAAGGATAAGACGGTTATTAAGCAATCGTTCTATTCTATGATGTTGTTGGTATTGGCATCAACTGTAATTGTGTCTTTCGTATTCCTGATGTTTTCAAATCAAATCGCCAGTGCTTTGTTTGACGGAAGCATGCAGATAATGTATATTGTTATCATAATGTCATTTTTCGCATGTTTGGATTTGATGCTTTTAAGCTATTTCAGAACATTTCAGCAGATTGTTCTTTACTCCACCTTCTTAGTCTTGCAAACCTATATTGGGGTTGTGTTCAGTATTGCCTTGACTTGGATGCATCAGCCTATTGATGTGGTCGTTCTGGGACGTTTCTTCGGATTTTTCTTTGTATTTGTGGCTATGGCCATTCTGATTGTTCGGGAGTTGGGTGTCACTACAAAGCTCAAGAGCCTGAAGGAGGAATTGAAATTTGCAATTCCTACAGTTCCGAATAACATATCCTCATGGGTAGTTGATTCAAGCGATAAATTTGTAATAGGAATATTTCTCGGATCTGCAGCGGTCGGATGTTATTCTCCGGGATATGCATTGGGAAACATTATTCTGATGTTTTTGACTCCTTTTGCGGTTTTGCTTCCTGCAGTGTTGCCTGAATATTATGAAAAGGGAGACATGGATACTGTAGATACCTTTTTAACATATTCGATGAAATATTATCTTTTACTCACTATTCCTGCAACTGTGGGATTGAGTTTGCTTTCAAAACCTCTGCTTTACATATTAACCACAACCGTCATTGCAGACAACGGTTTCATGATAACTCCTTTGGTGGCGTTGGGCGCAATATTTATGGGAATTTATGGTATCGTTAACAATATTATCATTCTGGAGAAAAGGACAACAATATTGGCTCATATATGGATTGTTGTGGCTATTTTAAACATTGTCTTAAACATATTTGCGGTGCCGTATATTGGAATTTATGGTGCAGGGCTTGCAACATTGGTATGTTATTTCTTCGCATTTGCAGTTACTTTGTTTTATTGTAAACAGTATGCCAGATTGCCTTTTGACTACAAATCAATTGCCAAAATATTGATCGCTTCAATAATCATGGGAATATTTGTAACTTTTGCAAATCCTACTGGAATCATCAATATTTTAATCGTCGTTGGTGTGGCAGTGGTCATTTACTTTGTTGTGCTGCTGCTATTAAAGGGAATTGATAAAAAAGAGATTAATTTAATTAAAGGCATGATTTAATGGAATCTTTTTTCCTTTTTTAGTTTTTCGTAATGGTCAATGTCGCGATATTTAAATACTTCTGCAGGGTGTCCTCCTGCTATTGCATATTTTTCAACATCTTTAACCACAACGCTGCCTGCCTGAATTATTGCTCCTTCGCCAATCCTTACGCCGGGAAGTATTGTAACGCGATTTCCCAACCATACATTATCTTCAATAATCACGTCTTTTGAGATTACTGTATTGTCGTAGGGTATTGCATTGCCATTATCGTAATTGTGGATGCTTGTGATTATCATGCATTCTATGCCGGAATGGAAATTGTCCCCAATAGAAACATTCCCTTTTCCTTGAATTTTCATTCCATTAAAATTAACATTATTGCCTAATATTGTATTTGGTGTAACGTAACTTTCACCATTCACCTTGAAGTTATTACCATGGCTTTTTGCAACACTTTCACATCTATGTTGGTAAAATTTTTTCTTGATTTTGTTAAGAATCATGGTATCTAAAAAAAAGAAATTAAATTTCTGCAGAACAATCTGCAGAATATTTGCTGAGTAACACAGCACACTTGTCAATAGTTTCTTGATCTAATTTGATGGTGCTATTTTTGATTTTATATAAGAGCTCTTCAATAAATAGGTCTTCATCAGTCAAAGGCATATTTATTACGACAACTTCGTTATTAATAAAACCGACTAGCGGTTCAACAAAGCAATTTTTGATATTATTATCATTTAAGAAGTTAATTAAATCTTCACCTAAAGACAAGGATTTTTGTTTGATTTTGTCATCTTGAGAAAATTTAGCTTGTTTTGTTGTGTATCTAAATCTTCTTTTGTTTCCATCTGTTGGAATTTCTTCAAGTTTGTCTTCATCTAATTCAGTAGAGTTAATCAAATTTATATTTTCATTTTCTGATTCTAATCTGAGTTTAGGGTTATATTTTTGTGAAAGAAGAGCATAGATTCCAGTTGGACCTACAACTAAATGGTTAATGCTTGAAGAAGATGTAGGAGTTTTTAAATTGTAGAATACATAGTAATCATTAGAAAGTGTTAATAAGTGTTCTCTGATAATTCTTGTTCTTTCTTCTACTTGCTTGTCATCTCTGGATTTATATAGTCCATAACAAAGCATTATGACTCCAATAAATATTGCAACAATACCTATTCCACTATTGATTAGTAGTATCTCAATAATACTTATTATGAAAATACCGATACCTACAATTAGAATGATGGAACTGGTATCCATATTCATGTCAAATCCGATATCCGGCTCATGAATGGAATTTTTTTCAGGCACTACTTCGCCATTGTCAGGTTCAGCAATGCTTATTTTATCTAGAAAACTTCCAGTTGATTTTTTAGAAAATTCATCCTCTTTTGGATAGTAATCATCCATGCTTTTGAAAAATTCAGTTTTTAGGAAAGTCTTCAAAATATTGTAATCATTTGTTTTTGGAATAGCAAATTCCTTTCCAAATTTGGATAAAACTTCCTCAGGAATTGTAGTTCTTGCAGTTTTAACATAAGTTTCTTCTTGTTCTTCAAGTTCCAGGTCTCTTTTCTCGTCATCTGCAATCTGTTGCATATGTTCTTCTGAAAAGAAATTTCCGAGTTTATCAGTAAATGATTTAAAAGAATGATCTGGTTCCTCATTTGTTAATTCTTCAGGTGTTGGGGTTTCAACGTTAGAGTTTTGTCTAATGGTTTTTAACTCTTCGTGTCGTTCTTCAAGATACTTATCTAATTCTGTATTCATGTTGTCATCTAAATATCTTAAAGGACCTCCACAACTATCACATTCATAATCAAGTATGCTATCGCTACTTCTTATCTTATATTTCAATCCACAGTCTTGGCATTGTACAATATAGGAATTATCATATTTTAATGTAGTAGTATAGGAAGAATCTTCGTTAGTTTCGTCATTAGAATAATCTTCTAAGTATTCTAAGTCACCTGCACATGAAGAACACTCAAATGTTGCGATATCGTCATCATCATCGAGTTGGTATTTTGCACCACAGTTCTTACAGCATAATTATTGATGCATTCATAGTAAATGCTTTCAATTTGCTTTGAAACCTTATTCCAATCATATTTTTCTTCAATTAATTTTCTTCCATTTTTTCCAAACTTTTCACATAATTTCTCGTTATTTAATAATGTTTCAATACAATTGGACAGGTCAGTTTCGTCAAATTCACAAACAAGGCCTACATTATCTTTCACCCATGATTGTATATGATTGTTTTTTGTTAAAATCAATGGCTTAAAGCAAGCCATTGCCTCAAGACCGCTTGTGGTGAATGATTCATATCTGGAAGGCATGATGAAAATATCACAATCAACCAATGCCTCAATTTTGTCTTTTCCTGTTAGAACTCCTGGAAATATTATTTTATCATTTAAATTAAGTTTGCCAATTAATTTTTCAAGTTCTTCTTTAAAACCATAATCTCCTCCGACAATGGCTAATCTGACATTGTCGTTGGATATTCTGCTGAAACTTTTAACCAATAAATCCAGCCCTTTAATTTCATGAATCCTTCCTAAAAACATGATTAATTTTTCTTCATTGCCAATATTGTGTTTTGATTTAAAATTGCCTTTGTCCGGCAACGGTTCATATTCATTCAGATTGATTCCCAATGGAACAATTTCAATTTTGTCTTTGGACACGCCCATTTTCAGGTATTGCTCCTTTTCGACTTCAGTCAGGGCAAAAACCCGATATGCGTCATGCAATATGTCAAAGCCCCAAAGATTATCAAAAACTTCCTTTAATTTTTCTTTTTGAAAGAATGGGAGAACTGATCCATGAGCTTGAAGAACATAGGGGACATTATTTTTTTGAGCATATCTGTGGGTTGCGATGGCTAATGATTGCCTGTGCTCGTGGATTTGGATTATATCGAAATCTGATATTGTCTTTTTAAGGTAGTTGATTAAGCCGATTGGTGTGTCAATAGTCATTTTGTTTTTAAAGGAGTTTGACAAATTTTTAAAATAAAATACTTTGATGCCGTCAACATCAACATTGTAATTGTTTTCAAATTTTAATCTTTTATCGCAGCTATCGGTAGTATAAACACAAACATTGTGTCCGGTTTCCACTTGTTTTTTTGCAATTTGATAGGATGCATTCACAACACCTCCATGTGAAAAACAGGGAGCGAATGAAGGTACGACATGTAAAATATTCATTTTAAACACTTTTTTTGTATATGTAAAGATTATTTATATTTTTTACTTCAGTATAATTTGTCAGATTATTTTGGATTCGGTTCGATATGTAATAAGTGACATTACTTGCATCAATCGTTTCGGTGTCATAGCTTTTTATTGGCAGGGCATTTTCACCTAACCACCAATTGTAGGCTCTTACATTGTAAGTGCCGATTGAAATATTTTTATAATCAGGATTATTGGCAATAATGTAGTCTGAAACGTCTTTTATTGCTCTAAACTCACCTGTTTCCTCAAAAGTGTATGTGAATGTGAAAGCTTGAATGATGAACAATGCAATCACTATGATGGGGATTACATTTTCATTGATTTTGATGTGTTTATTGATTGTGTCGATTGAAAGTAGGATAAAGTAGATTACGGCAGGAAATACTGGCAGTATGTATCTGTTTACTTTGATTGTGTAATAACTGAAGAATATTATGTTGGAAAATATCCATGCTAACATGAAATATTCAGTTTTATTTTTGCTGTCTTTACCCATGAAATAAATGCCCAGCAGAACCAGTAATGTTGTAATTACAGAACTTATTCTGGTAAAACTCACTATTGCAGCTATAAAGAATGCTAATGGAATGATGTCCTTCTTTTGAGGGGTTCGTTTGTTATCATATAGCCACAATCCCATTCCAATAATCAGTATTCCAATAATTCCCCAAGCTAGTGGCGTAGGATTGTCTAAAACTGGATTTCCATCAATTACTGTATGTGAATTTGAAATGAAATTGATGAAATTTGTCACATAGTAGCTTACATCAGTATTATATGCAGGGTCAGTTTGTGCCCCTTGGGTGCCGCTGACTCCAGATGAAATTTGGTCACCTGCACCAAAAGTCCCTTCTCCCAAAGTTATTATCGATGCCATGATAATGGACGCTAAAATCACGCCTATTGCAATTCCTCTTAGGATATATTTCAAATCATTTCTATCGATTTTGAATCCTTTCTGATAAACGTAATAAAGTGCAAGTGCAGGCAATGTCAATAAGATGGTGTATCTTGTAAAGATTCCCAATATGATGAATAATATTGCAAGCTGATAGTATTTTGGATTGTCATCTATTGCAATGACTGTAAACAATGCTGTCCAAATGGTCATGGATACGGCAGGAACGTCTAAAGTCCCATTTGCCAGCCAGGTTAGGTAAAGAGTTAATGAACAGTAAATTATAGTTCCGGTCAAGCTTAAGTTTTCATTGAAAAATCGTTTAAGCAGAATATATAAACCAATGTTTCCGAATACGGCAAATGCTCCTGTTACTATATAAATAGCCTGCAGGTCTACAAATCCTAAACGGAAGAATATTGATGTTAAATAACAAATTAACGGAGACAAATAAATCGTTCCGGTTGAACGAATATTTGTTCCAGTATAATAAAGTGCATTTAAAAGATAAACGTAAACGTCAGAGCAGTAAATTCCAAGATTATTATTGAAATTTATGTAGTATGCGACTAGAATGATGCTGTAAATCAGAATAAACAGCAAATAATATTTATCTTTTTGTTTTATATTGAATTCCTCAAACATCACTACTATTTTTTTTAATGATTTTATTTAAACATTGTTAGAAAAATGACCCAAGTGCAAATGATAGGAATGCAATTAGCATTCCAATCTTCAACAGTTTTGAGGATTTATGTGCAGTAGATTCATCCTGTGATTTTAAAATTAAAATTGCGGAGTAAATAAATAGTATTACTGCAATTGCTATTATCACTATGTATAATATTCCAAAAATATGGTAAATGTATAGCAATGGACACAACGCACAGTCGATAATGATTAGGATGGTGGCGAGTATTGCAGGTATCCTTTTGCCGATTAAAATAGGTAAAGTTCTTGCGCCGTCCTTTTTATCTCCTTCAACGTCTTCGATATCCTTGATTATTTCACGTGCGGTTGTCATGACAAACGCAAAGAATCCTAAAAATATTGAAGTCATCACAATGCCCGGATTGTTAATGGTAAATCCTCCGAAAACAAATCCGAATCCAGTCATGAATCCAACTGCAAGGTTTCCAATCAATGGTGTTGCTTTTAATTTCCAAGCATATAGATAAAGAACAACATCAGCAATCAGGACAATGGCAAAAGGAATCCAGTTGGATGTCAGATAGCTGATTAAAAATCCGCATATTGTACCTGCCAAAAAGAGTAGGTATGCATATTTTTTACCGTTTTCAAGTGAAATTCGACCGGAGGGAATTGGTCTTTCGGGCTTGTTAACCAAATCGATATTATAGTCAAAATAATCGTTAATCACATTTCCTGCGGCAGTTTCAAAAAACACGGCCATCATTGCAAGTATGATTGGTATGCTGATTGTCTTATCAATGATTGCTACTAAAATGATTGATATTGCGCCCATTAACGCATTTCCAGGTCTTAAAATTTCTATATATGGATTCATATGACTTCCTCAAGGATTTTTGAAAAATTCTTTGCAGTATTCATTAAAGAGTAATCCAGTGCAAATTCATTTCCACTATATTTCAGTTCTTTTTTATTATATTTTGTGTAATAATCATAAATAGCTTTTTTGCATTCGCCGACATTTGATACGTGGTATCCAATATTTGTCTTGTCAATCAGGTCCTTAAGGGAACCTTCCTTATATCCTATTGATAAAATCGGTTTTTTGCAGCCTATGCAGTCATAGACTTTGCCTGGTATGAACATCTTTTCGGATTCGTTCATCCATGAGATTAAAAGCAGCACGTCAGAGTTCATCTGATGTTGGAGGACTTCGCTTTGAGTTATCCTTCCGTGAATCTTGACATTGTCTTTGATGCCGTATTTCTGGGAAAGCTCAGCAAGATTTGTTTCATCCCCATAAAAATCAACAACAATTTTATCGGAATCTATTTTTTCCTCATTAATCAATTGGCTGATTGCATCAAACAATATTGAGGGGTCTCTTTTTCCACTGTAAAGTGATCCAGCATACATTAATGTTAGCTTTTCACTGTTTTCGGTCTGTTTTGTTTTTTCAAAATCTTGCGGATCAAAACCTGAAACCACGCATTCGATTTTTTTTGTTGGATGAATGCTCTGCAGTGTCTTTTTAGCTAATTCGGTCGTTGTTGTTAGTGCATCAACATTCTTAAATGTTTTCATTTCCAATCTTTTTTCAAAATGTCCTCTAAGGGCATTATGGTTGATGTAGGGATTTAAATTCCATAAATCTCTCAAATCCGCTACCCATGGAATGCCGTACTTTTCCTTTAAATCATGTGCTATGATGTGGGCGGTGATTGGAGATGATGTTGACATTATCGCATCTATATCCTCATTTTCGATGATTTCTGAAGCCGCTTCAACTGCAGGCTTTTTCCAGTATTTCATGCTGTCAGGGTATGCAAATATCTCTCCTGCAACGGATAATGATTTTGAAACGAACTTATTTGTCTGGTCTCTGCCGCTCACCTCTCTCTTACGGCCGGTATTATTTGATTTTGGCATGAATTTTGAAATCATGTCCTGATAGTCGGTTTCAATGACTCTGACATTATCTATTTTAACAGTATCATTGGAAGTCCTAGGCACGATCACAATAGGTTGCCATCCAAATGAAGGCAGGTATTTGGAAACTCCTCTCAACCTTTTTGATGCGATTCCAGTATCATGATTATAGTTAAATGCGATATAAATGACCTTTTTCATGTATTATCTCAGTTATTTTTATTGTTATAATTTTTATTGTAATCTTTTAAAATAATTTTTCCCTAACTTTTATATTTTAGTATTTAAAAATATAATTTCGTCAATGATTATTTCATAGGGCGATTTTTAACTAAATACTTGGGGAAAACATGACTTTAGAGGACTATTATCTTAAACTTCCAGGTTTTATAAAATTTAATCCGAAAATTCTAAAATTGAGTTTTGATGTTACTGACAGGATTAAGCAATCTAACGGAATCTCCACTAAGGATTATCTTTTAAAATTGTCTGAGGAATCTGAAGTTAATAATTTACGCAGAAAATTCCGCCAATTATATGTTGAACTGTTGATTTTTGTTGATAATGTCTGCAACAAGCATGATATTGATTACTGGCTTGGTTTCGGCACGCTTTTAGGTGCTGTGAGGCATGGAGGATTCATTCCATGGGATGACGATATTGATCTGGTCATCCTTAGAAAGGATTACAATAATCTTATTGAAGCTTTACCAAAGGAACTTGAAGAGCATGATTTGAAGCAATCCTGCGGGTTGACACTGCTTCTGGAAAATAGAAAAAATTATTTCGGCGATTTCAATAGCGTTTATGATGTTGAGGATAAGGACGGAAACCTCATGATTGATGGAAAATATAACTTTCTGCAAATCGCTTGGCTGAAACCCTTTGTCAAGATAGACATATTTCCTTTTGATTTTATTGAGGATGATAGGCTGGACGAAATTTATGGCAAGTTTGCCCCCACCCAGTATAGGTTTTATGATGACATGTTAAGAAATAAGGTCAAATTTGCTGATAGAATTGATTCTGCACGTAGTGAAGTGGGATTTACAGATTCAAAAACAAGACAGTTTTCAGACACTATTGAAGGGGTTCCTCATTGGAAAATACGGGTCTTTGACTATGACAAGACATTCCCTTTGGAATCTATTGAATTTGAAGGTTATAAGTTTAAATGTCCTAAAGACTGCGACCATCATCTTACCAGCATGTTCGGCCCGGATTATATGGAATTTCCAAAAGTTATTGAAAATCACAATACATTGGAACTGATTGAGGCCCAATTCGCTTCAACTGAAGAGATGGATAATGCTTTTGAAGGTGCGATTGAATTATTAAAAAATATCAATAAAACTTTCTAGAAGGATAAATTATATATATTCTAGAATTGATATCATAATATAGTATTATAAATTAAAGAATTACTTTTTATAATTTTTAGTTGGTGTTATAATTGAATAAGATTAAGATAGCCATTGTCGGATTAGGAAACTGTGCAAGTTCCTTAATTCAAGGTATACATTATTATGATGGTAAAAATCCAGAAGATGCAATTGGATTGATGCATTGGGATATTGGAGGATATGCTCCTAGTGACATTGAAGTGGTTGCAGCTTTTGATGTAGATGCAAGAAAAGTTGGAAAAACAATTGATGAGGCAATATTTGCCAAACCGAACTGTACTACTGTTTTCCAAAAGGATATTCCTAAATCTGATGTTAAAGTGTGTATGGGTCATGTTTTGGATGGTGTTGCTGAACACATGTCAAATTATGATGATGAGTACACATTTGTTGTAAGTGACGAAGAGCCTGTTGATGTTGTAAGCGTCCTAAAGCAAAGCGGTGCTGAAATATTGGTTAACTACTTGCCTGTTGGTTCTGAGGAAGCTGCAAGATACTATGCGCAATGTGCTCTTGATGCCGGAATTGCATATGTTAATTGTATGCCTGTATTTATTGTAAGTGATGATGACTGGGATGCTAAATTCAGAGAAAAAGGAATTCCTATTGTTGGAGATGATATTAAAGCTCAAATTGGTGCCACTATCACTCACAGAACATTAGCTAACTTATTCATGGATAGGGGAGTGAAATTAGATAGAACCTATCAAATCAATACTGGTGGTAACACTGACTTTTTAAATATGCTTAACCGTGAAAGACTGGACTCCAAAAAGGAATCTAAAACAGAAGCGGTTCAATCTGTATTGACTGAAAGAATGGATGATCGTGATATTCACATTGGTCCTAGTGATTATGTCCCATGGCAAAATGACAATAAATTATGCTTCCTTAGGATGGAAGGCCGCACATTCGGTGATGTTCCAATGAACATCGAATTAAGATTAAGTGTTGAAGACTCTCCAAATTCCGCAGGATGTGTAATTGATGCTATAAGATGTTGTAAAATTGGTTTGGAAAGAGGTATTGGCGGACAGTTAACCTCAATTTCATCATACACAATGAAACATCCTCCGATTCAATACACTGATGATGTAGCATATGAAAATGTTGAGAAATTCATTTCCGGTGAATTGGAAAGATAATTTTTCAATTTTTCTCTATTTTTTTTCTTTATTAATTTTTAATTTCAATAACTTTTTTTCAAAATCCACTTTTAAATGGGATTTATATATTCAATTTATATATTAATAAAAACATATATTATAGTTGGATAATTTAAGATTATTTTGTAAATTCAAATTAAAAGAGGTGTAATTAATGGCAAAAGTAAGATTTACAGAAACCGCACTTCGTGATGCTCACCAATCTTTGCTTGCAACCAGGATGAAGACTGAAGACATGGTTCCTATTGCAGAAGAGATGGACAGAGTGGGATATTTCTCTGTTGAAGCTTGGGGTGGAGCTACTTTTGATACTTGTATCAGGTATTTGAATGATGACCCTTGGGTAAGGTTAAGAGAGCTCAAAGCAGGATTTAATAACACTCCAATACAAATGCTTTTAAGAGGACAGAATCTAGTGGGTTATAAGCATTATCCTGATGATATTGTAACAAAATTCGTGGAAAAATCCTATGAAAACGGAGTGGATGTTTTTAGAATTTTCGATGCTTTAAACGAT
>CADBHR010000035.1 GCA_902794475.1 uncultured Methanobrevibacter sp.
TATTCCACAAAACATGGCTTGCGGTAAATAGGTGTATAAGATGAAAATTGGAGTAATTAGATTTCCAGGAACTAATTGTGACCGTGATGTAGCAAAAGCTGTTGAGCTTGCAGGTCTCACACCTGAATATGTCTGGTGGAGTGAAGATAAACTCACAGATTATGATGGTATCGTCATTCCTGGTGGATTTTCATATGGGGATTACTTGAGAGCTGGTGCAATGGCATCTATTACACCGGTAATTGATGGAATTAAGGAATTGGTAAAAGAAGAAAAACCTGTTTTGGGAATTTGTAATGGAGCACAAATCTTAGGTGAAATTGGTCTAGTTCCAGGTGTTTTTATTACAAACGAGACTCCTAAATTCAACTGTGAATGGGTCGACTTGAAAGTTGCAACTTCAAGAACACCATTTACAAAGGCATTCAAAAAAGACCAGACCATTGCTCTTCCAATAGCACATGCTGAAGGAAGGTTCTACACAGAAGACATCGATTTGTTAAAGGATCAGGACCAGATTGTCCTTCAATTTGAAGGCAAAAATCCTAATGGTTCAATGGAAGCCATTACTAGTGTCTGTGACGAATCAGGACTTGTATGTGCAATGATGCCTCACCCTGAAAGGGCATGCGAAGAGTTATTCGGTTCAGATGATGGTTTGAGTTTCTTCAAAGGATTTTTATAGTGATAAAATGGTAGTTTATTTAATTGGTGCAGGACCTGGAGATGCTGATTTAATAACTCTTAAAGCTGTAAAGGCTTTAAATAAAGCTGATGTTGTATTGTATGATTACTTGGCTAATGAAGAAATATTGGCTCATGCTCCGGATACTGCTGAAAGAATATATGTCGGTAAAAAGGCCGGCGAGCATTACAAAACTCAGGATGAAATAAATGAGCTGATAATAGAACAGGCTAAAAATCATGAAAATGTTGTAAGGCTTAAGGGAGGTGACCCTTTTGTCTTTGGCCGTGGTGGAGAAGAAATATTGGCTTTAATGGAACATGATATCAAGTTTGTTGTTATTCCAGGTGTAACTTCAGCCATTGGAGCACCAACTTCACTAGGACTACCAGTAACTCACAGGGCAGTAGCGACTTCAGTCACTATTGTAACAGGTCATGAAGACCCGACAAAACCTGAAAGCCAGGTGCACTGGGACTATACTGCAGACACTCTCATAATATTGATGGGTATAGGAAACATTAAGGAAAATACTTCCGAGATAATGAAATATCGTCCGGCAGACACTCCGGTCTGTGCTGTTGAAAGCGGAACATTGCCAAATCAGAATTTGGTGTTTGGAACTCTTGGAGATATTGCTGATAAGAAAATCAACACTCCTGCAATCCTGATTATTGGAGATGTTGTAAAGATGTATAGGGAAATTTACGATTACCAAAGGTGATTAGATGTGCGGAATTGTTGGATGTATATTAAAGGAGGATAGGGATGTAGCACCTATTCTTTTTGACTGTATATCAAAGTTAGAATATCGAGGATATGATTCTATAGGTTTGGCCACTTTTTTTGAAGATAAAATTCATATCAAAAAGGATAAAGGGAAAATAGCCGAAGTTGATAAGAAACTGGACCTTACTGACATGCCAGGAAGCTTTGGTATAGCACATGTGAGATGGGCAACACATGGAGACCCATCAAAACTTAATTCACACCCTCACGTTGATGAGGAAAATACAGTGGCGGTAGTCCACAATGGAATTATCGAAAATTACCTTGAGATTAAGGAGAAATTGATTCTTGAGGGTCATGTATTCAAGTCAGATACCGATACTGAAGTCATCCCTCATCTGATTCAAAAGTTTATGGATGAAAAGTTTGACCTTGAACATGCCGTCAGAAAAACAATTGACATTATTGAAGGGGCTTATGCGATTGCGGCAATCTCAATTAATGAGCCAGATAAAATTGTTGCAACACGTAAAGATTCACCTCTGATTGTTGGAATCGGTGAAGAGGGGTATTATCTGGCTTCAGACTCACCTGCAATTTTAAAATATGCCAGGGACATAATATATCCTGAAAGAGGGGAAATTGTCATTTTAGACAAGAGCGGTGTTGTAGTTCATGATGAATTTGACAATGTGGTCAACAAGGAAATAGATACCATTAACTGGACACCTGAAATGGCTGAGAAAGAAGGCTATGATCATTTCATGATAAAGGAAATCAACGAGCAGGCAGCTGCAGTTAGGAATACTCTGACTCAAAAGGACAATATCCAGGAAATCATTGATGATGTTGGAGATGTTCAGAGAATCTGTTTTGTGGCATGCGGCACTTCATATCATGCATCTTTGACTGGAAAATATCTTATTGAATCTCTTGCAGGCATTCCTACCGATGTGATTCTTGCATCTGAATTCAAGTATTCTGCAAATACATTAAATGACAGGACTCTGGTCATATTCATTTCCCAGTCTGGTGAAACTGCAGATTCACTCAAGGCTTTGGATGTTGCAAATGAAACTTCCATAACTTTGGGTATCGTTAATGTTGCAGGTTCTTCCATTACAAGACGTGCGCAATATGTCATTCAAACTCAGGCAGGTCCGGAGATAGGGGTTGCGGCAACCAAGACTTATGTTGCCCAATTGACTGCAATTTATTTATTCGCAGCTTTGATATCCAAAAATTCAGAGCTTTTAAATGAGCTGGATAAGGTTCCGGATTTCATCGACGAATCTTTGGAGAATGTTGAGTTGGTTGAAGAGTTGTCTAAAAGATATAATTATGCTCGTGACTTCTTCTATTTGGGAAGGGGATATTCATATCCTACTGCACTTGAGGGAGCATTGAAACTCAAGGAAATTACTTATATCCATGGTGAAGGTTATGCTGCAGGTGAACTGAAGCATGGGCCTTTGGCATTGATTGATGAGGGAATTCCTGTTGTTGTTGTGATTCCTCCTGGTGACAATTATAGAAAAACAATGAGCAATTTGGAAGAGGTTAAATCTCGTGGAGCGAATGTATTAGCTATTGGATCAGAGGATGATGAATCTCTAAAAACAAAAGCAGATGCCGTTATTGCAATAAATAGTGAAGTTAAAGAGATTATTGCGCCATTGGTTTATATTGTTCCATTGCAGTTAATAGCTTATTATATTACTCTTGAGAAAGGTCATGACCCTGATAAGCCTAAAAACTTGGCAAAATGTGTGACTGTTGAATAATTAATATTTATGGCTTAAATATTATTTAAGCTATTTATATCTATTTTTTTTTAATTTTTATTTATCTTAATCTTTAATCAATGGGTATCGTTTTTAAATTGTGGTTTTATTTATTTTCAAAGGAATTGGGCATTTGATGATAGCTTTCATTAATATCTTCTTAAAATATTTCTAATTTGAATAGATTTAACCTTTTGATATTAATTTCAATTAGTTTAACCTTTTTATAGCTATTATAAAAATATTTTGACTTATTTATTCAAAATTAAAACTCTTTATGCTTTTTTTGAAAATCAAAAGCTTTTTATACATTAAACTTTTAATAATTAATTACGAACAAATGTTAAATGGAGTTAACGTTATGTTTAATAAAAAAATTAGTTTAGTTTTAATGACACTAGTATTCATGTTGTCTATATCAGCAGTTGTTGCAACTGACTCAAATTCAACAGATGACGTTATTGCTAGTGATGTGGATGAGGAACCTCCTTCGGGTATAATAGGTGTTTCATCTGCTGATGATAATATCGCCGATCAGGCCGATGATAAAAATTACTCATTGACTGGTGGCGATGTAAGTATGTATTATAAAGGTGATTCAAGTTATCAGGTGACCTTATCTGATGATAATGGTCCTGTTGGCGGAGCTAACATTTCCTTAACCTTAAACGGAGTTACCCATGTGTTAACTACCGGCAAGAATGGTAAAGTTTCACTGCCGATTGACTTAAATCCCAAGACTTATGTGGTATCTGCAAGTTTTGGCAATGTTTCAATACAGAATAACATTAAAGTATTGCCTGTCATAATTGGAAAGGATATTACAAAAACTTATAAGAGTCCAACTCATTACACTGCAACCTTTTTGGATTCAAACGGTAAGCCTTTGAAAAATACCAATGTAAAATTTATTTTTAAGGGCAAAACCTATACTAAAAAGACAGATTCCAAAGGTGTAGCCATTTTCGACAAATATTTAAAAGCCGGAAGCTATGTGGTTTATGCAGTCCATCCAAATGGATATAAGATTTCCAACAGGATAACTGTCAATCCATCCGTTGCTGCAAGTGACTTGAAGAAATATTATAAGGGCTCTGAAAAATTCAAAGCAAAATTTTATGGAAAAAATGGTAAGGTTTTAAAAAAGAAATATATTAGATTCTATGCTCATGGGGAGTACTTTACTGTAAAGACAAACTCAAAGGGTGTAGCAAAAATCAGTGTTATTTCAGCACCTTCAACTTTTAAAATGATTTCCATAAACCCTGACACTGGTGAAAAAGTAACCAATACTATTACTATTTTATCACCGCTGTCTGCAAAGTCAATGTCCGTCTTTTCAGGAACCACTTCCAAATTTAAAGTAACCCTTCACAAGCCTAACGGTAGTTTGGCTACTAAAAAGAGTATGACGGTTTATGTTGACGGTTCTAAAAAGAAGGCAACAACAGATTCTAACGGTGTTGCAACTGTCAAATTTAAATTAAGTAAAGGAAAATATGTATTCAGATCAGTTGATCCTTTTACTGGTTATTCCTTAAAAACAAAGGTTACAGTTAAATTGGCATCTATAGAAGCACGTGACATTGGAGCTATTGAAAATCAAAAGTCAACATTCTATGCAACCTTATATAAGCAAAACGGTGATGTCGCTAAAGATACCCAGATGAAAATCACAATTGACGGCGTTAGCCATATTGTCAAAACAAACTCTAAGGGTAAAGCGCATGTGGACTTCAAATTCCCGATTGGAAAATATAAGGTAGTATGTGAAGATTTAGACACTGGATATAAGGTGACTTGCCATATTTCTGTTGTAAAAGACAGAATGGTTGTATCTTATAATAAATATGGTGTTTCTGCTGATGGAAAAACCATATTGGCAATTGGTAGGCCATCTGCACCTGGTGAAGAGTCAAAATACGGTTATACCTGGTATATGACCGAATTTGAAAGAACATGTCCATACTGTGGCAGTCATGATTTGTACTGGGATGTCTTTTGGGCAGGAAATGAACATGATGAAGTGGGCATTTTCCCTGCTACCGGCAGAAGAGAGCCTGGAAGTACTGAAGGTATGATTTTCTGTGATCATTGTGATGCTGATTTCTCAGTATTCGGTCTGGAACATATATATAACAATCCTAAGAAGTTGACTGTTGTATATGGTCCTGTAAAATCTTCAAAAGCTGATGCATACTTGCTTAAATCTGGAACTTTTGTGAGATAACCAAAAGTTCATTTTTTTACTTTTTTTAATCTTTTTTTCATATTTAAAATTCTTTTTGTAGAGTTGTTTTTGCGGTCCTGTTTTTCGGAGTAGTCATTTTCAACTTCAACAATGTAGTATGCCTCATCTGAAGTTGTTGATGGGATGTTCATTTTGCTGAGATTGCGTTCAACCCGCCTTTTAAGTTTTTCGTCATCCATTTCCTGACCCAGAAATATTGGTGTCTTGACGGCTGATGAAATTTTGGTGTTGTGGCGAGCGTTGTGCCTTTCTTGTGTTCTTGAATCCAGGATATATTCACTAGAGTTATTCAAGCCGGGATCCCTAAATGGAATTCCAACATCGGACAGTGCTATTCTTATTTCATCATTTTTTGGAAGTGACCAATCAAGCATTTCCGGATTTGGGCTGGCTAGGGTTCCGCCTTGCATCCTTCCAAATATCGGACCCAATCCAATATAAAAATCAGCTTCAATGAATCCTGCCCTAACTGGTGCGGATGATGTGTAGGTTGCAATTATTCCATCGTCCTTGATTAGGCGTCTGAACTCTTTAAAGAATTCAACCGAAAATAGTTCGGGAGCCATGTTTTGGCTGAAGGGGTCTAGAAATATTGCATCGTAAGTATCATCATCAAGCTTCTGGACGGTTTGCCTTGCATCTTCAATGAACACATTGATATTCATGTTTTCAGGAATTTCTGCTGTTTGCAAAGTTAATGTCGCATAATCCTGTGCTAGCAATTCATTTTCAATTGCTTTTTTGGTAATGTCATGTTCTGGGATTGGTGAAGGCACCAAAAGTCCACAGGCCAATGTTGCCTTTGATATTTCAACCATATCTATTGTAAGATTTGCAGTTGAATTTTTCATGAAATCAGCTATTGCTGCTGACGAGTTATAGCCTAATCCTGCACATATGTCCAAAATGGCTATGTCTTCATCATAATTGAATTTCATCGGTTTGATAAATTTTTCAAATGACTCACTTATTGCACCTGTAGATGTATGTAGCGTTTCAACTTTGTGATTTATTTCTTTAGAGTTGATAGAATAAGATCCATCATCGGTTAAAACAAAGTAATTGTTGTAAGTATCAAAAAAATTGAGCCTCCATTCATTATTTCGACTACTTTTTTCTTGACGAAAAGTTTCATTTACCAAATCAAAAATATCGTCGTTGATTATTCTAGCGCTGTTTTCATAACTCATTTTATCAAGTATATTTTTGGTTACTAAAACTTTAAATATTTGCTTATTTCAAAAGTCATTTCCACAAGGTTGTGATATTATGGCAAATAGGACTGTTGCATTGTTATTGTCATCTGTTGTTGCAGGTTTGGGAATAGTCTATGAAGGCGATTTGACGTTTAGGTTTGGGTTGATCTTGCTGTGGTCGATATTGTGTCTTGTGGCACTTTACTCCACAGGGGTTATTTCGGTGGCCGTAGGGGCAGTTGCATTTGTGGTTTGGACATATGGTTTTCTTGTAACATTTTTTCATAAGTGATGTAGATTAGTCCATTTTTAGTATCAGGAATTAATTTTAGGTTTTACTATCTTTAATTGATGCTATTTTTTTTATTTTTTTAATTTGGCCATTATTCTTTGTCATTTTTTAATAATTTGAATTAATGACATAAAAAATAATTTTGTATAATATTGATCAGACAGTATTTGAATTCTAAAGAATATTGCTCTAAATGAATTGATTGTATTGATTTTACTTTATTTTTAAAGATTTGGCAATGTTAAAATAAGCAGTTTTATTAATAAAGTTCAATTTTAGAGCCATTTGACTTATTTTAGCTTTAAAATTAAATTCTATTTTGCGCTTGAATTTCTTGAAAAAAAGTTCTATTTAGGTTATTTTTGATTAAAACGGTTTAAATTGGCCTTGCTTGTTTTCTTAAGTTCGGGGGCTTATCGTTTTTGACCTAATTTTTCATATCCAAATTATATTTATTTTGGCTTATTTTTAAAAAAACTTATGGATTTTCCTTTGTTTAGGATTTAAGAATTTTTACAATCTTTTCTATTTTCCATCCTTTTTTCATTTAATAAACGATAAATTTTTAATATTTTTATTAAAATGGTATTATTTTATAATATTTCATTTAAAATAAGTATATTTGACCATATTTAATCTTATTAAGCCTGATATAATCTTATTTGATATGATTGGGTATCTGGACATTGGACTGAAATACCTTTGGTCTGGATTTGAATCTGTTGATTTGAGCCGTTTTAAGCCGTTTAATTTTTCCCTTAAAAATGCTTATTTTTCCTATTAATACTAAATAATTGCTTATTTTTAAATAAAAACATTTATATAATACTTATTTCAAAATAATAACTGTCAATCTCAAGTATTGTATGTATTCAATAAATTTTATTGAAATATTTTTTACAATAATTTGGGGTTGTCATAAAAAATATAAGTATTGGACTTTGTACGAACAGAGGGTGGGGAATCCTGATAATTTATCGAAAGACATGTTTTCATGATGATGATAAATGTTTTGATGGAGAATTCAATAGATTTCATGTAATTTGTAAAAATTTCCTTTACAGGATATGCCTTATGATTTAAATTTCTCCAATGATGATAATTCCTAATTTAATCAATATTTCCTCAAAAAAATTTAAGATTCAATGACTTCACAAATAATGGGAAGTTATATAAGTCTGTCACACCTAATTGGATTAAAAAACACGCCTAATTTCAAATTGGTTAAATGGGAATTGATATATAGACATTGATGGAATGTCCCAAGCTAAAAATCTGACATTTAAAGTAAATCTCCTCGATAGGGATATTTCAATTAAACACTAAAATAATAGAAATCTGTTGCAAACCCGAAAAATAACCCCCTTTAAACCTAAAAAGAAAATGGTAAAACAAAGCACATTAATTGGGTTAAGTTTAAACTTAACCTCCCATTTTTCTTTTTTCCTTTTAAAACCAATTTTTAATGATAACTATTTTTTTCAAACTCAAATCATTTTTAAAGTCTTTTATGAGCAAAATTTATATAATTTCTAATTTAAATCTTATTTTAACGAATTTTTTAAAGGTTAAGTAAATGTTTGAGATTAAAGCAAAAGATGGAAAAGGTCGTGTAGGTGTTTTAAAAACCAAACATGGGGATGTAAAGACTCCTGCATTGATGCCTGTTATTCATCCTCGAAAACAGGCCCTGGATGTAGGCAAATACGGCGCGGATATCGTAATCACTAACGCTTATTTGATTTATAAAGATGATGATTTGAAGAAAAAGGCCGTGGAAGAAGGTCTGCATAAGTTAATCAACTTTGATGGGCCGATAATGACTGATTCAGGCTCTTTTCAATTGTCAGTTTATGGGGATGTGGAGATAACAAACAAGGAAGTAATCGAGTTTCAGGAACTAATCAAAACAGATATAGGAACAAGCCTTGACATTCCGACTGCCCCATTTGTTGATAGGGAAAAAGCGCAAAGCGATATGGAAATCACTCTCGAAAGGGCTCGTGAAGCTATAGAATATAAAAAAGATCAGAATATGGAAATGCTTCTGAATTCTGTCGTTCAGGGCTCAACTTTTCTGGATTTGAGGAGGCAATGCGCACGAGAATTATCCAAACTTGATGCCGATTTGTATCCTATCGGGGCAGTTGTGCCATTGATGGAGTCATATCATTACAGGGATCTTGTTGATGTTGTGATGAATTCAATGAAGGAACTTTCAGATACTGTTCCCCGCCATCTTATGGGGGCTGGCCATCCTATGATATTTGCATTGTGCGTTGCAATGGGTTGTGACCTTTTCGATTCAGCCGCTTATATCCTATATGCGGAAGATGATAGGCTTCTCTCAACTAGAGGCACATTCAAATTGGAAAACCTTCAGGAAATGCCATGTTCCTGTGAAGTGTGCACCAAATACACTCCTGATGATTTGAGGGCGATGCCTAAAGAGCAGAGGCGTGATTTAATTGCCCAGCATAATTTGCATGTCTCATTTGCCGAGTTAAGATTGATTAGGCAAGCGATTTACGACGGTAACCTGATGGAACTTGTTGAAGAGAGATGCAGGGCTCATCCGGCACTTCTTGAGGCTCAAAGACAACTTGGAAACTATACTGGTGATTTGGAAAAATACGAGCCAAGAAGCAAAAAATCAGCATTCTTCTACACTGGTCCTGAATCTCTTTGCAGGCCGGAAGTCCTAAGACACATGCAAAAGCTTCGTGAAATGCCTAAAAAACGTGATTTGGTGATATTGCCTCCAACAAGAAAGCCATACTCCAAATTTGTCTCTGGAAAGCTTGGCGAATTTTATATCTATGGATCTGAACAGGAAATAGATTTGGACAATACTGATTTCATGGTATTGGATGTACCTTTCGGACTGATTCCATTGGAAATTGATGAGGTGTATCCGTTAAGTCAGAATGACGCTCCAAAAACCCGTGATGTTGACAGCATAGAATTTTTGGAGGATTTCCTTAATGAATTTGTGGAATACTATGAGCAGGTCCTGATTCATTCAAGGGTTATCAAGAACCTTGAAATCGGACTATATAACAAGTCAATATCATCAGAGGAAATCAGGTATAAAAAGGATGATGTCAAGAAGGTCAAAGCAATTGCGGATTACCAGTTTGGCTCAGGTGCTGGCGAAGCGCTGTTTAAAGGCAACATCAAAATTGAAAAAAGTAAGAAAACCGGCAAAATCAGACATGTCTATGACGGAAAGGTGCTGATTGTAAATATGAGAGCATCCGATTCATACTTGATTCTATCAAAGGAAGGTGCAAAGAGGCTTCACAATGCAATGCCATATCCGAAAAACAGGGTTGTTGTTAATAAGGATTCCGAACCATTTGCACTTGATGGAAAAAGTGTATTCTGCAAGTTTGTGGTTGAATGCGATGAGGACATACGTTCCAATGATGAGGTTTTGATTGTCAATGAGCAGGATCAGCTCCTTGCCTATGGAAAGGCGATTCTTGGAGCCTGTGAAATCAGGCAGTTCAAAACAGGCCAGGCAATCAAAACACGTAAGGGAATGGGAAAGTGATATTATGAGCGATAACGATAAGGTAAATACAGGCCATCATATAGAGGACAAGGAATTGATTAGAAATGCAAGAAAGCCTGTTGGCGAGCTGGGCCATCAGATACTTGACAGAATGAACGAATCCCATGAGAGCATGGCTCAGTGGGGTGTAACCCATTTTGAAATCCAAAAGGACTCTAAAATTTTGGATATAGGTTGTGGAGGCGGAAGAAACATAGAAAGGTTCGCCGCACAGATTTCCGATGATGGAAGGGTTGTTGGAATAGACTACTCTGAAGTGAGTGTTGAAAAATCCATTGAATTAAACAGGGATGCAATCGATAAGGGTATAGTCAATGTGTTGCAGGGATCCGTTTCCGACATGCCTTTTTATGATGAGACATTTGATATTGTCACAGGATTTGAAACAATTTACTTCTGGCCGGATTTTATCAATGATTTGAAGGAAGTCAATAGGGTTTTAAAGAAAGGCGGTTTGGTGTTTTTCTGTAACGAAGCAGTCTACAGGGAAGGTGAAATGGAAAAATATGATGATTTGGTGGAATTGCTGGACATGAAAATCTATTCTGAGGATGTTTTGAGGGAATCTCTTGAAAAAACAGGTTTTAAGGATTTCAAGGCATTTATAAATGAAGAAAATGATTGGATTTGCATTACTGCAATAAAAATCTAATTTTTTTCTATTTTTTCATGTTTCAACGAAAACTTTATATATCATTAAAACATAAGTTTATTTGTTGTTAGTTTTTATGCGCCGTTAGTCCAGTCTGGTTAAGATACTAGCCTGCCACGTTAGTGACCCGGGTTCAAGTCCCGGACGGCGCACTTTTTACATATGCAGTCGTGGTATAGTCTGGTTATTACTTGGGCCTTCCAAGCCTACAACCCGGGTTCGAATCCCGGCGACTGCATCTCGATTTATCTATTTTTTTTAAAAAATCTTTTTTTGTTTAAAAATGCTTTATTTTTAGTTACTTTTATATAATAATAAGAATAAAATATTAATAATTAAATTGATTTTTAATTTATTTCAAGATTATAATTTAAGGTGATTTAATGGTAGGAATAGTAGGATATGGGGCACATGTGCCGTCATATAGAATAAAGGTAGAAGAAATCGCTAAAGTATGGGGAGATGACCCTGTTGCTTTATCAAATGGATTGGTCGTTAACGAAAAGTCCGTACCTTCTCCTGATGAAGACACTGCAACCATTGCAGTTACTGCTGCTAGATATGCTCTAGCAAGAGCTCAAATTGATCCGTCAAAAATTGGTGCTGTTTATGTTGGTTCCGAATCACATCCGTATGCAGTTAAACCGACTGCTTCCATTGTAGCTGAAGCGGTTTGCGCAACTCCAAAATTAACTGCTGCTGATTTGGAATTTGCCTGTAAAGCAGGAACTGCAGGTATTCAAATGACTATGGGATTAGTCGAATCAGACATGATTGAATATGGTTTGGCTATCGGTGCAGACACTTCACAAGGTGCGCCAGGAGATGCTTTGGAATACACCGCATCTGCAGGAGGTGCAGCTTACATCATAGGTAAGGAAAACACAATAGCTGACTTTAATCACACATGCAGTTTCACTACAGACACTCCTGACTTTTACAGAAGGGAAGGTCAGCCTTATCCGTCTCACGGAGGACGTTTTACAGG
This sequence comes from uncultured Methanobrevibacter sp., assembly GCA_902794475.1. Lineage (GTDB taxonomy): Archaea > Methanobacteriota > Methanobacteria > Methanobacteriales > Methanobacteriaceae > Methanocatella. The sequence goes on from CADBHR010000035.1 coordinate 12,155, forward strand.
GGAACCTGCTTATTTCAAGCATGTATTAAGCGCAGCGAAAATGCTGTTTGAAGAAACTGACACAAAACCTGAAGATTACGATTACGCATGTTTCCACCAGCCAAACGGTAAGTTCTACTTAAGGGCAGGTAAGAAATTAGGATTCACATCTGAACAGATTAAACAAGGATTACTGACTCCAAACATTGGAAACACTTATTCCGGTGCTGTACCATTGGCATTATCCAACATCCTTGATGTTGCAGAACCTGGAGACAACATATTTGTCATTTCATACGGTTCAGGTGCTGGAAGTGACGGTTTTTCAATAACTGTTAAGGATGAGATTGTAGAAAGAAGAGAATTAGCTCCAAAAACACAAAGCATCATTGACCAAAAGACATATGTCGATTATGCTGTTTATGCTAAATTCAAAGGTAAAATTAAAATGTAAGGGGGCTTATATATGAGAGATGTTGCTATTATCGGAGTTTCACAAACAAAATTTGGTGAATTATGGGATTCCTCATTTAGGGATTTAATTGCTGAAGCTGGTTTAAAAGCTATAATAGATGCAGATATTGGTGGTGATGACATT
>CADBHR010000036.1 GCA_902794475.1 uncultured Methanobrevibacter sp.
CCGTCCAAGTCAACGCCCTGCATTGGAGGGACAAACGGATTTCCCCCTGTTGCAAGCACTAGCTTGTCATACTTTAAGACTGTATCTTTGCCGTTCTTTTCGTAAGTTACTGTTTTTTTATCAGAATCGACTGCAGTCACTTCAACTTCAGTGATTACTTCAATATTTTTTTCCTTATAATCTTCAGGAGTTCTCATGATTATATCGTCAAAGGATCCTATAGTGCCTGACAATACGTAAGGGATTGCGCATGGTGAATATGCCACCTTGTTATCCCTTGTGAGAACTGTTATTTCTATGTCTTTGTCGAGTTTACGAATATTTGAAGCTGTTGATATTCCTCCAGCTCCTCCGCCTACTATTACTACTTTCATTATAACATCCACTCAATGATTTATAACAATTATATTTATTATCGAAAACATATAAAAAAGTAACTATTAATAAGAATTTAGGTTAAAAAATGAGAGAAATTGAATTTAATTTAGATGAAAATCCCTTTATTGATATTTTCTCAGCACGCTATGCAATGTCTGCAAGAATCAATGTTGAAAAGATGTGGAATTTTTGCCATGAAAACGACAAGTCATTTTTCATAATGAGCCTGGGCTGCCTTATGAATGCCGTCAATTCAATTCCTGAAATGAAAAGGAGAATCATTGATGGAAAAGCTGTCGAATATGATTATCTTGATGGAGTATCCCCAATCATGGATGAAGGAAATGAAATCTATAAGGAAATGAGAGTTAAGCCTCCACAGGAGTTCAGCGACATTATGGCCTGGCATGACTATGTAAAAGACCTGTCTTCAGACATACTGTGCGGAAAAAAAGAAGGTTTTTTTATTGAAATGAAAAAAAGAGATTTGACAAATATTGCAAACTTTTCATGCATCCCCTGGGTTGACTTTGATATGATTACCAACTGTGTTGCTGACGGAAATGCAATTCAACCTTTGATAACCTGGGGAAAAGTCAACAGGGACTTTGAAATGAGCGTTTCAATAACCGTTTCGCACATCTTTGTAAACGGCCGTGAATTGGCAATCTTTTATCAAAACGCTCAAAAGGAATTCGACAACCTGTGTGATTAAAGTCCAATGTTAGGAATTCTTTCATTCACATTTTGCCTATTCCATTTTCCGCCCATGCTTTTAAAATAGTGTTTTGTAATCTTTTTATCATTTTTTGACATTTTAAAGCTGTTTTTGACAATCAGTCCAACACCGGCAAACTTGGACTTGAAATATTTCAGGGATACCCAGTCTGTCGGAACATTTCTGCATCCGACATTATAGCTGCCGTATGAATTGCTTACAAGAACCTTTTTGCCATCCTTACTAACATCTATAACAGAAACGTAATGGTTTCGAAGGAATACTATCAATGCTGCACCTTTCTTCAACTTCTTAACTGCATTGTCATAAGAGCTGCCATAATAGAAATATTCGGCACTGAATCCTTCATTTTCCAAAATCCTCTTAAGGACAGGAACGTTTATTCCGCTGGTCACATGCCCCTTCACTTGGAAGTACTTTTCAGAGTGGAAATTCTTTAGGACCTGACTGCAAACGCTGCCGGAGGTAGGTCCGCAGGTATATTCGGTATTCTGTATGTCACGAACTTCGCTGTAGGTATATGATTTTCCCCTAAGAGAAACTTTGACCGTCTTAGGCCAGTAGCTGTACTTATTCTTTTTGACGACCTTGGTCAGTATTTCCCTCTCTATCACATTCCATTTATTACGCTTGAGGATATGATAAACCTTTGAAGCAGGCTTTGTTTTGAAAAATACATACTTTGACAATTTGCCGTATAACATCAGGCAACATCTGTCCCTTTTCATAACTTCACGATATTGCGATTTCTTGAGAGTATATTTGGCATTCTTATATCCCATTATGAAATTTTTAGGCATCCTGTCAACATCAGGCACTCCGTTCCGGGTAGGAATGGATTTTTTTAATGGATTTTTAACATTACCATCGTAGCATTTGATTAATTTGGATTTCTCAAGGCTACCATATATTACTGTAATCCTATACTTTTTAGGACTCAGCATAGGCTTGACGACTAAATTTCCCTCACCATCAGTCCATTTTGTATAGACCTTGTCGCCTATTTTTATTTTGAGCTTCTTATGGGCAATCAACTTTAGGGATCCATGAAGATAAATCCTGAGATACCCATTGGTAAACAGTCTTGAGTTTCCAATATCTATTGAAACCGCATTATAGATTTTGACCTTAATGATTTGGGAAAATGCATTATAGTCATCATCTCCCTTATATGAAACGTTCAGCAACACATATGACTTTGCCAGATTAATAGGAATGGAGAATCTTCCGTATGTGGATGTGGTTTTCTTATAGGTTTTACCGTTTAATGTTATGGAAACTTTCTTGCCCACTATACCCTTGCCACTCATGTCGGTGAGATACATGCTGTAGCTTTTTCCTTTCTTGACAAAATTAGAATATGTATCAACAGTTAAATCCAATTTCGAATCATCATGACCATCATCAGAAATTCCCAATTTATCGATGCCTGAAGAATTATCCTCTGCATAAGTTAAAATATCATTGCCGTCATTGGAAATATCTTGAGAGGAATTGCTGATTGATATTGGAGCATCCTCACTTTCTGCCCGGACAATATCTGTTGAGTTGTCATCACTTGCAGATACCGCCCCAATGACTAAAAATAATATGAAAAGAAAGAACAATAATTTTAGTTTTTTCATGATTGTAATGTTTTAATTTAATGTTATATAAAATTATAGTTTTCAGGGCTTTAAACATTTGAATAATTAAAAATCAGCCTATTCATCCTTTCTTGACAGTTATTTTGGCTGTTTTTGATAATGCAGTATAATGAGAGTTACCTGCGAATTTAACTGTAGCCTTATATGTGCCTTTCTTATTTAATTTGGTTATTTTAAAGGTAGCCCTTCCTTTTGAATTGGTTTTGGCTGAGTATGACTTGCCGTTGACCTTTACTGTAACTTTGGTATTTTTCATGACCTTATATGTATTATCCTTTAGAACCATGGAGAATTTTTTGGTTTTTTCGCTTGCAAAATATTTCATGTTTGATACGATGATGAATGGTTTTGCTTTTTTGACAGTTATAGAAGCGGAAGCTGATGATTTGAAGTATCTGCTGTTTCCTTCATATGTTACAGTGACTTTATAGGTTTTAGGTACTAAACTGGTTGTAGGCAATAGAATTTGCCCGTTGCCATTTGTTGTATAGGTTTTTACGGCACCGTTTATATTGACTTTGACCGGAGCATTTTTGATTATTGAACCATCCGCATCATGAAGGTTTATAATTAATGGGTTGTTAATGCCGTAGGTTGCAGTGACACTCTTAACATAAAATGAGGTTGCCTTTTTAATATTGATATAACGAGTAACCGGGTCAACATTATAGTTGCTGTCTTCCACGCTCACGAAAAGAGTGAATTCTCCCAAGTCCAGATCCACAAAACAGGTTCCTCCACTTAAACATGTAGAAACAAAGACCACCTTATTATTTGTATCAAAGATTTTTACCAATGTTTTTACATTGTTTATCATATAATCTTGAGAATCGGATAGTTTTACTTTAATTTCACCGCCAAAACCGTAAATGGCTTCAAAATTTGAAACAATAAGATTGTATTTCGGCAGATTATATTTTAAAATACAGTTTGTAAGGGATGTTCTGTAATGGGCTCCTCCGGTCACGTTCGCCACATTGGATGTGAAATTTGAACCGACAGCAGAACCGCTGTACATCGCTCCTCCAGTCATTGCATTATTTTCAATAAAACTGCATAAGACTGCGGAACCTCCATACATTGCACCGCCTTCTTCAGCATAGTTCTTGATGAATGTGCATCCTTCAGCAGAGTTGGCATACATTGCTCCACCGGTAACCGCATGATTCTCTTCAAATTTGGAATTTTTTGAATCCCCTTCAACGGCTCCTGCCCTAAAAGCAGTGTTTCCTATAAATAAACAGTCTTCACAATATCCTTTTATTGCACCGCTTGAATCAGTTGCGTAATTGCCTATGAAAGTACAGTTTTTAGCAGAGCTTCCATACATAGCTCCACCTTCATGGGCATGATTTCTCCTGAATTCACAATCCACCGCATAAACATTGGCCAAAGCTCCACCAAATTCATTTGCATAATTGTTAATAAATATTGAATTTACAACAGAATTAACATTTCCGGAAATGGCGCCTCCATAGTTTGCATGATTATCCCTAAACTCGGAATTGATAATATAAGCCATATACACTGCACCACCTTCATTTACGGCAAAATTATTAATAAAAGTGCAATTGTCAGCAGAACACCCACTTCCCCCAATTGCTCCACCCATATTGGTGGCATTGTTGAAATTAAAATTGCATTTTATCAAAGTAGCTCTTGATGCCGCTCCGTAAGATGCTGCAGAATTTCTAGTGAATGTACAGTTAAAAGCGGAATTTCCTTCCATTGCTCCGGAAGTATAAGTTGCATAATTATATGAAAATTCACAGTTTTTGGCATATGTATCATATATTGCACCTGCATATGATGCATGATTTGACTTAAAAATAGATCCCAAGGCAGATCCGTTATATATTGCTCCACCATAAGGCGCATAATTATTTTCAAATCGGCAATTTTCGGCATAACCATTGAATAGGGCACCGCCATAATTGTCTGCATGATTTGATTTGAATGTACACTGGATTACCCCATAGGAATGTCCGGAAATTGCACCTCCATTATAAGAATTACCGTTGACAAAGGTAATACCATTTATAAAGACATTATCTGCAACGATATTGAACATTCTTGATTTATTTAAAGCATCAATAATGTGGCCATTACCAAAGATATTGACAGACCGGTTTATAACGACTCCCTCCTTGAAATCAGTATCTGAATTCTCATCAAATTGAAAATCATTCCCCAAATAGATATTCGAATCATTGTTGCTATTTATCACACTATTTAGATAACTGAAATTTTTCGGAGAATCCGTTAAAACTTCTCCATCATCAGAGTTAACAACATCATTGTCACAAGTTATATTGTCTTGCGCATTAACAGCTGAGACGGCAAATAAGCTAATTAATATTATCACCATAATAATTTTTTTATTTAACAACCATCTCAACTCCTAAAATCATTAATATATAATAATATTTATAAAAAATAGTATATAAAGTATTAAGTTTAAATTTCGATTTCATTAATGATTTTTTGCAGAAATCTCTTTTTTAAAACAAATTCTCGTTTATTTGCCAATTCTGAACTATTTGGTTGAGGCACTTTTTCACTTAATCTTGAAGCTCCCAAATATCTGGTGTCGCCTTCCCTCAATCTGTGGGCTTCACCATCATCAATGGCTTTTTTTATAGTATAGTAATCCTGAAATAGGATATCAAAATCATTGCTTAGGTGATATATCTCCAAATCGGTTATAAGACCACTTTCATCATGCCAAACTATCAATAACTTTTCTCTTTTAAATAGCTTTGAAAATGAAATCAGGTTAAAATAATCCAAATCTGCAATTTTGAACTTTTCCGACGGATATCTTTTACCGCAAACTTTGGTGGAATATTTTAATGGTGCAATAAAAAAAGTTTTTGATTCATTTAAAGACACATCATTGATATTTTTTCCAATTAATGCCTCAAATGAATCCATATTATCAAATCAGTCTTTGTCGAGTGCAGGAATACCAGTAATTCTTAAACCACCATAGTGTGATTTGTATTTGATGTTTAAACCAATCAACAGAGGAGTGATTTTTTCGATGATTCTTGCCTTTTCAAGAATTCCACAGTCAATTGTTTTAATTCCAGGGATTTTGTCAATAATTTCAGCAGCTGTGGCTTTTGCATCTGCATCATCACCGGCAATCAAACAGTCACAGTCAATATCTTCCGGAATGTTTGCCAAGTGTGAATTTGAGATGTTACAAAATGCACAGATTACTTTTGCTCCGGTTCCTTCAAGAATGGAAGCGGTTCTCTCAGCAGCAGATCCTTCCATAAGGTCAATGAATCTGAATGGCTTTCCACCGATTGCAGTTTCCAGTGGTACTGTTGCATCCATGACAATCTTGTCTTTACAGAACTCCTTAATTCCTTCAACTGTTGGTTTTTGAGCAGCTAAAGGCACTGTTAAAATCAGCACATCACCTTCACGAGCAGCATCTTCATTTGCCATACCTACCATGTTAGATAAGTCATAATCTGCTAATTCTTCTTTTGCTTTCGCAACTACGTCTAATGCTTTTTCTTCTTTTCTTGAACCAACAATGACATCGACACCTGCAATTGCTAATCTTTCTGCAATTCCAAGTCCTTGTGGCCCAGTTCCGCCTATTACACTTACTTTCATGATATCACCCTATTTTTTATCATAAAGCAAGCCACCTACAAATATCAGATATTCAGGCAACTTGCCATCATGAGCATACTGTATTTTTAATCCAAAAATATCCTCCACGCTTTTATCAACGTCAGCACCCAATGCTTCCAGAGGATAGCGCATTTTAAAAGGCATTTTACATTGCATTCCGAATTCCCTGGTGCATTTCATACACAAATTGCATTTGCCCAAAAACAATCCCTGTGAATCCTCATTTTCCAGGACATAAATGTCATTCATCAGCCTTGCCTTGAACCTTTCAAATCTCTTTAAAATATTGTTCAGCTCAATGTCTGAAAAGGTATGTTCAAGTTCCTCGTCTGAAAATTCAATCTTAAATGCAACGAGCTTGAGTTTATTATATGAGTTCCATAGCTCATCAACGTCAAAATCAAAAGGAGGATAGCTCCAGTTATATCCAAGCATTTCCTGCTCTTCAATGCATAATTTGGAAAATTTTTCAAAGTCTACATAGTTTTTGTAGTACTCTTCGACATCAACGTCAGCTGTGAGTTTTTTAATCTCAGTCATGATTAATATTATAAAAATTGAACATAATAAAAGTTTCTAAAAGTTATCCGTCGAGCACACGGTTGAGGGCAATTTTTTTGGAATTGTAACTAATGGATTTGTTAGTGTCATTGAGTGATTTTTTCAGGGTATTGACGATTGCATTGATTAATTCCTCATCAAAATCTATGCATTGACCTCCCCTGAATTCACAAACTTTGGAAATCTTTTCATCCTCTAAAAAATCGATGTATTCTCTCCAATCATAATCTATTTCATCAATCAGTATTTTGAGATCAAGCATTTTGTCATTTAGCCGTGAGGCCTTTTTCAATGCTTTCAGTTCAATGTCTGACAATTCATTCAATTCATCTTGACCGTATTCATAAATGTATGTTTTTTCACTCATAATATCACGTTTAAACGGTGAAGTAATCCTCATGTTTCTTTAGATAATAATTAATGTAAATGTAATTAAATATGCACCCTATGGACATTCCGACGACCATTCCTATGTAGATACCTATGTCCGCCATGTTGAATACAAATGCAAAGAGTCCTGAAAATAGCACTTCTAAAATAAATGCCCTTAAAAATGTCAAGGCAAGTGAGATTGTGCCCTTGCCCATTGCCTGGAAAAGGTTTCCCGCCAGGATACCGAAGGGCATCAGTGCGATAAAGAAGCACAAGATGTGCAGGCAATCGACAACCCTTGCTGAGAGGACTGCTGCATCAGCAGAGTATGAGAAGATGTATGACAGAGGTTGGGCAAAGACAAAGAGGAATATGCAGATTATAACTGAAGATATTAAACCCAGCTTAACACCATAGTTAAGAGCTGTCCTAAAGTTATTCAGATTGCGGGCTCCATAGGCGGCCCCTCCAACAGTCAATGCAGCTATTCCAATACCTATTAACGGAGCAATTCCCATTGCAACCAGTCTCCAGGTAGCAGTATATGCAGCTACAGCAATTGTTCCGGACAACATGGTCAGCCAGTAATTCATCAGAATCGATACGAATGAAAGGATGAACTGCTCCAGGCTTGCAGGAATTCCGACAACGAGAATGTCTTTATATATTCCGAAATCCCTTTTATATTCACTCATCCGGACTTCCAAAAAGCTGTCTCTTTTATAAAACATCCAATAGATCATCATGAACATTGGAAGTGTACCTGACAAGACGGTAGCTACTGCTGCACCTCCAACTCCCAAATTCAAATAGTAAATGAATATCGGGTCCAAAATCATGTTTATGACGGCTGTAAAAAGTAACGGATAAGATGCACGTTTGATTTCTCCCTGTGACCTGAAGATAGCCGCCATCATAGCAGGAATAAATATTGAAAATATACCTCCAAGAACAATGGCCCCATATGTCATTGTCAAATCTATGATTTCTCCTGCTCCCATAAGCAAAAGAAGTGGCTTTAGGATAATAAGCATGAAAACAGTTGCGATTACTGTGACGATTATGCTCAGCATTATAGAGTGAATTGCACTGTTTCCAGCATTGTGATAGTCCTCGGCCCCGATGTATCTTGCAATCAGACTGTTTGAACCTGCACCCATACCGTTTGCAAATCCCACCATGGCCAAAAATAAAGGTGTTACAAAACCGACTGCTGCAAGAGCGTCAGGACCCAAACCTGATACCCATATCCCGTCGATAATGTTATTAAGCATCATAAATAAGTTTGAAATAATGATAGGTAAGGCTAACTTATTTATCGCTTTTTTCGGATGATTTACGATTAAATCTATCTCTTCGGTCTTTTCCATTTATTCACCTTACAATGTACTGGCCGGGATTTAGGAAATCATTTAAGAATTCCAAATCAACATCGTCAATGCCGATGAATTCATATGAATCTACAATGCTTTTCTTAAGGTTTTTTCCAACCTTTATCAAAGAGATGTGCTCATCTGTGAAAATGTGGGAAACATATTCTGCTGCATCTGTAAATTCCCTTTCCTGCGTGTGGACCAGGCAGTCATCCAGTACATGACAGTTCTCAGGCCCATATTTTTTGGCAAAGTTTTCACATGCCTTTTTAATGAATATTTTCGGCCCGATATTGACTTTGATATTGTTCAGTTTTGATGATGCCATTTCAAGCAATATGATGCATTCTGATTCCTCATCAGACCAGTATCCATAATCAAAGACATTGAACTCCGCATCATTTAATCTTTCAACCAGTGACTCGGTTGTTACCTTTAGCTGAGGATATAAAGTGTCCAGAGGCATGTCAGGCATGCGGAACCTGATTGCTATTAAATCCCCACCCCTCTTTTCAAATTCATCTAAAATTTGAGTTTTATCCAATTTATTGGTTAACGGATAGAAATAATCATGCTTGTTTTCACTTGATAAATAATTACGGGCTGATTGGATGAACTCAGCATATTTTACAAGGGTCAATGCTGCCCCAACATTACGGTTTTTGTCGGTTGGATCTATCACTATCAATGGGTCTTTGAACTTGTTTGAGGTTCCGTAATCCTCCAGGTCAATTACATGACCGTATCTCCAATCGCTTGCCTGCCTTAAGGTTTCTTCAAAGCTGCCGTATTTGATAATCAGCAATTCACAGAGATAACCTGCAAATCCTCCTACCTTGAATTCAGAACCATAAGTTCCTGTCATGTCCATGAACCTTTTTAAAAGCAGAACTTCATCGGCACCCTCATCTGTCAGATTCGCCTTGACATAGCGGGTATGTAAAATTGTCCTGTCCACTGCGGATTTAAGCTGTGAGCCATCTTCGATTTCATAACATGGAACCAAATCAACTTCATAATCATCAATGATTGTTGTAACATAAGGATGTGATGCAAAATGATGTGACGCATCCCCGTCAAATTCATCACTACACTTATGAGCAAGATACAAGCCGGTTTCCTTTAAAGCATGCTCATCCACAGACAATGGGAACGCCATGAATAAGTCAATGTCTGATTTGCCCTTGAGGGCTGTGTGTTTTGCAACGGATCCGACAACTGCAATCTTGGCATCAATTTCCTCTTCCACACAGGCATTCTCAAGAAAACTGACCAGCCTATCAGACATTTCGTCAATATCTGCTTGCTCCTTTTCAGTCGGTTTGATATCTTTTAGTATGGCTTCATAATTCATAGTATCATAACTCAAATATTTTTAAATCCTCATATATTGGACCGGCAGGTGTCAAGGTTGACTTTTTAAGGGAAATCTGTGTAACTTCCATTTCACCGATTTCAACATCCTCAAACTCTTCAATTGTTGACTTTACTTTATTCTTGTTTTTTGCTGATTTCATTCGCCCAATTGTCAGATGTGTTGAGAACTTCCTGTCCTTATCAAAGCCGAGGCGAACGAATTCCTTATCCAACCTATCATGCATGTCCCTTATGATGGAATCATCGTCAATTCCAACCCAGATGACATTGATGCGATTGCTGTTTGGAAATGCTCCGCAGCCTTTAATTTTAACATTGAATGATTCAAATTCACTCAAAACATTGCTGATTGCATCTTCAAGCAAACTCAAGCCCTCAGTATCAATATCGCCAAAGAACTTTAGGGTCAGATGAAGATTTGTCAATTCAACATATTTTATTCTGGCATCAGTTTTTTTGAATTCCCTAATGATTTTATTTATTTTCGGTTTCAAATCATCATCAAGGTCAATTGCAAGAAATGCCCTTATCTGTGACATCAAAACACCTATTGCTCTATAATGGTTTCATCAATCGCTATTCCAAAGTGGCGTGCATTTGATTCAATGTAGACCTTTACCTTATCCCCTGCCTTTACATCAGCGACAGATAAAGGAGCATCATTTTCATCAACAATCCGTATTGTTTCTGCATTCTGAAGCAGTGTTCTGATGATTTGACCTTCATATTCCGCTTCGATTAGAATCAATGGCCTTCTTTCGATTTTACTTCTACCTACATATGCGGTTCTGGTTTCGCCTTGGGTATTGACAATCAAAACCTCATCTCCGGCCACAAGTTCTGAAAGATATCTAGTCTTATTGCCTGGCACCATCACATATGCCTGAACAGGTCCTGCATTTACCCTGAACGGACGTGATGCTACATATTCGCTTTCAAGACTTTCTGAGTGAACCAAAAACATTGATTTTGAATAGGATCCGATGAGCATTCCTTCACCAGGCTTCATCATGTCAGTGGTATCTACACAGACACGGTCTCCAGAGCCCAATGGCTTTACATTGGTTACAGTTGCAATCTTGAGTTCATATTTTGCCTGTGATGCTTCAACAACTTCCTGTGCTATCTTTTTGATTTGGTTAAAATCATTGGCTTCAAATATTACTCCATCGGTTCCGTGTTCCAGTGTTTCGAGTGCAACACGGGCGCCTTCAAGGTCACGAACGGCCGCAATTATTTCAACATCCACCTTCTGCAAGTCCGCTATGATGTTTTCAAGAGGAATAATTGTCCAGTCTGTTCCGACAAGTACTATATAGTCAACAATTTCACCAAGCTTTACCGCCAACTGTTCATGTGCCTTATCAGTGATGACTATATATGCACATACTGCTTTTCCTTCGCTTTTTGCTTTTTTTGCATTTGCAATATCAACAGAATCCTTAAAGTCTTCATTCAACTCTATAAATCCGTCGCCTTCACCATTAATTCCAACCAGATAAATGTCAGCATCATCACTATTGGAGATTATTTTCACGTTTCCCAATTTTCTGATGTTTTCGATATCATCCAGGTCAAGCACATGGTCAATTCCTGATTCCAAAGCTGTGGTAATCATTTCCTTTTTGTCTTCCCACACTTCGTCAGGTGTTGATATCCATGCGAATTTGTTTTGCATTATTCCACCTATTCTAAGAATTTCATGGCTTCGTCAACTTCAGCATCATGATGAACTATTTCTGAGATTGCACGAGTGATTTTTCCAGGATTTTCAGCTTGGAAGAGGTTACGTCCGAATGCAACTCCAGCTCCTCCGACTTCAAGGGAATCCTTTACCATCTGCAATAGTTCCTCATCGGTGTCTATTTTTGGTCCACCTGCAATGACTACAGGAACAATTGCTCCTTCAACAACTTCCTTGAATGAATCAGGATCTCCTGTGTAATTGGTTTTAACAATGTCAACTCCAAGTTCAGATCCTACACGAGCAGCATGCTTTACGAATTCAACATCATGTTCGTTTTCCACTTTCTGACCTCTAGGGTACATCATTGCAAGAAGCGGCATTCCCCAGTAGTCACAGGTTTCAGCGATGTTTCCCAGTTCCTGAAGCATTAGGCTTTCGGTTTCGGAACCTAGGTTTACGTGAATGGATACAGCATCTGCACCTAACTGAATTGCCTTTTCCACGCTTGTTACGGTAACCTTATCGTTTGGGTCCGGTGCAAGTGAAGTACTTGCGGACAGATGTACAATAAGACCTATATCCTTACCGTAACCACGATGACCTTGTTTTACAATTCCTTTGTGCATTAAAATAGCATCTGCTCCGCCTTGGGAGATTTCTTCAACAGTTTCATCCATATCGATGATTCCAGGAATTGGTCCGCTTGACACACCATGATCCATAGGTGCTATTACAGTTCTACCAGTATTTCTATTTATGATTCTTTCTAAACGGATTTTTTTACCTATCATTTTT
>CADBHR010000037.1 GCA_902794475.1 uncultured Methanobrevibacter sp.
GCCAATAAGAAAGATAAGAAGGAAGATAAATCCTCTGTATGGGATCATATTCCATTTGATTTTTCAAAGTTTTCGGAAGGGGACAAGAAATTAGCCACTGATTTGACTCCAAAAGAGCTTCAGAAAAGATTATATTACATCAATAACCAGGCTAAAACAATGCTTCAGGAGCAAGGTTATAACATTCTGTATTTGGCCATCGGATTTCTGGAATGGAAAGATAAATCCAAACCAAGACAGAAAAACAAGGCGCCGTTGGTGCTGATTCCCGTTTCAATGGAGAGGAAAAAGGTTGGTGAATCATTCAATCTGGAATGGACAGGGGAAGATATTCAAACCAACATATCACTTAAGGCAAAACTTCTTGAAGCAGGCATTGAGCTTCCTGACTTTGAATTCAAAAGGTATGGTGAAGTTGTTGACCATTATATTGCAAGCGTTAAACGTGCCGTTTCACGCATGGACGGATGGGATGTTAACAATGATGTGGCCTTAGGATTCTTCAGTTTTACTAAATTTGTAATGTATAATGATTTAAACCCTGAAGCATGGGAAGATAATGTTGATTTAACCAAAAATGAATTGATTCAGGCGATATTCAATCCTGCAAAAAATGACCAGGAATCATTCAGGGAAGAGGACATCGATTCAAGGCTTGAATATCAGAACATGTATCAGGTTCTTGATGCCGATTCATCTCAGATTGCAGCCATTCAGGATGTAAAGGCGGGCCGCAATCTGGTGGTTGAAGGGCCTCCCGGAACCGGTAAGTCCCAAACAATTGTAAACCTAATTGCCGAATTGTTGGCTGAAGGAAAATCAGTTTTATTCGTATCAGAAAAGATGGCAGCACTGGATGTTGTAAAGGACAGGTTGACAGGTGTTGGCTTAGGAAAATTCGTTTTGGAATTGCATTCACATAAGACCCGACGTAAGAAATTCCTTAAAGACCTTCAAAAGGCAACAAATGTGAGGGCTCAGGAGCCTTTAAACATTGACCAGACAATTCGCAAATTGGAAACATTGCGCCGTCAGCTGGATGATTATTCTCAGATAATTCACATGCCCGCTTTTGCGGTCAACTTATCTCCGTTCCAATTGTATGGACTGAAAGAATCTGCTGATGACCATTTCTCCCGTAAAGGTACTTTAATGCCATTGGTCAGATTTGAGAGTCCTGAAACTGTTACCTTAAAGGATTTGGATGATATGAAAATCGCTCTTGAAAACCTGGCGGAGCTCTATCAGACTATTTCAAAGGAAAATCCATGGAGCAAATGTGCTCCAAAAAGTCTCTTGCCGGCTGATTTAAGGGAGATTGAAATGCTTATCAATGATACGTTGCATGCTCTTGATAATTTCCTGGTTGAGCGTGGAAGGGTTTATGATATTTATGGAATCAAGCAGCCGGACACTTTAAATGAATTCCAAAATTCATTGTCTGCATTTGAAGTAATCAAGTCTCAAAATGCTGAGCTGATTGACGGCAGCATACTTAAGTCAGGCGCTTGGAACAATAACAATGATGATGCATTCATATTGATTCAGGAGCTTGAAAAATACCAGAAACATGCTCGTGCATTATCCAAATTCAATCAGAATATTTTCCAAGCAGACATTGACAGACTGATTTATGAATTGCAGCATTTGTCCACAAAAAGATTCAGATTTTTCAACAACAAGCAATATATTGAGCTTGTTGAGATGTATTATGCAGTCCCAGTTCCTAACAGCATTGAGGAAATAATTAGGGACTTGCAACAGGCAAAGGCAGTTATCCATATTAGAAAAACCTTGGAGGCAAACAATGCTTTAGGTCAGAGATACTATGGAGGATATTGGCATTTGAATGCAAATCCTAATGATTTAAGGGCCATTGCCCGCTGGATGAATGAATTTACCGCTCTGGTTCGTCAGGGAACATTTTCCCAGAATACCATTGATTTGATGAGTAAGGACCTCTTCGATATTAATCCTGAAAGGGATCTTTCGGATTATATAGATTCTGGTGAGGATTTCGTAAGGGTTCTTTCAAGGCTTAAGGACAAGTTGAATCCGAGAAGCAAGTTAATTTTTAAAAGGGAAACAGGGGATGTGCCATTTGAAGCATGGAAAGAACAGTTGTATAACTGGAGAGGACAACTATCAAGCCTTCATTTGTGGTCACAATATCTCAACACTAAAAATGCTCTCAAAACATCTAATGCAAAAATGTTTGTAGATTCAATTGAAAAGAGAAACATTAAGAAAGATGATATTGAAGCATTGGTTAATGGAAACTTTGCAGATTCCCTGTTGAATATATTATTTATTGAAAATCAGGAATTGGCAACATTTGTTGGAGAATTGCATGAGAACCGTATTCGTGAATTCAAGGATTTGGACAAAAAGATTCTAATGCTGAACCGTAAGAGAATTTACCATAAGCTGAACAGCAATATTCCAAAAATCTTTGGAGGAACTGAAAATCCTCAGGCAAAAATATTGGCCGGAGAATTCACAAGAAAAAGCGGACACATGCCTGTTAGGAAACTTTTGGAAAAGGCTGGTGGAATGATAAAGCAGATAAAGCCTTGCTTTATGATGTCTCCATTATCAATTGCACAATACTTGGATCCGACAAATGAGGAATTGCAATTTGACGTCGTTATTTTCGATGAGGCAAGTCAGGTAAAACCTGAAGATGCCCTGGGTGCATTCATGAGGGGAAAGACTGCGGTTGTTATGGGAGATACTCAGCAATTGCCTCCTACATCATTCTTTGACCAGATGTCAGACGCTGACAGCGATGAGGAGGAAGCGACCTCACTGGATATGGAGAGTATCCTGCATTTATGTAAATTGTCATTCCCTGTTAAAATGCTGAAATGGCATTACCGTTCACGCCACGAATCCCTGATTACCGTGTCAAACAGGGAGTTTTATGATGATGACTTACTGGTTTATCCTTCACCTTCACATTCAGACCCTGAACTTGGTTTGAAATTCCATTATAATCCAAATACTCAATATTTAAGAGGAGCATCATCCAAGAATCCATTGGAGGCAAAGGATGTTGTTGAAGAGATTTTCAATCATTTTGAAAAGTATGGTGACACTAAAAGTTTAGGAGTCGGAACATTTTCCGTTGCACAAAAGAATGCAATACTTGAAGAATTGGAAGTGAAACGTAAGGAACATCCGGAATATGAGCCTTTATTCTCAGATAATAAGGAAGAACGCTTCTTTGTCAAAAACCTTGAAACCATACAGGGGGATGAGCGGGACGTCATTTTAATCAGTGTGGGATATGGTTATGACCAGGATGGCAAGATGTCACTTAACTTCGGTCCGCTAAATCAGGATGGTGGAGAAAGAAGGTTAAACGTACTGATTACACGTGCAAGGGAAAAATGTGTTGTGTTTTCAAACTTTAAAGCTTATGATATGAATTTAACAGCCAATCCTCCATATGGTGTAAAATCTCTAAAGGAATTTTTGGAATATGCCGAAAACTTAACACTCGGAACTCACAGTGTCGATGAGGTATCAAAAGAACCGTTCGAAGATGCAATTGCTAGCTTCTTGCAGGAAAACGGTTACATGGTTGACAAACACATTGGATGTGCAGGTTTCAGAGTGGACTTGGCTATTGTTGATGATGAAAATCCAGGTAAATATATATTGGGTATCACAACCGACGGAAA
Source organism: uncultured Methanobrevibacter sp. (assembly GCA_902794475.1). Classification (GTDB taxonomy): domain Archaea; phylum Methanobacteriota; class Methanobacteria; order Methanobacteriales; family Methanobacteriaceae; genus Methanocatella. Next base: position 3,687 of record CADBHR010000037.1, read on the forward strand.
AATGTATTCGTCAAGTAAGGTGGCTCGTGACAGGGACAGGCTTCGTGAACAGGTATTGACCGGACTTGGATGGAAATTATATCATTTATGGTCTACAGATTGGTATAGAAACCGTGATTTAGGACGCAAGAAACTCTTGGATCATATAGAAAAATCAATTCGCGAAACTCGTGAAGAAGAAAAACGCAAATCTGAAGAGGAAAAGAGATTAGCGGAAAAAAGAAGATTGGAAGCTGAAAAGAAAGCTGAAGAATTACGTATTGCCCGTGAAAAAGAGGAAGCTGAAAGAAAAGCTAAGGAAGAAGCGGAAAACGATGAAGTTAATGCTGCTGACATCGGTCCCGAAGACTTCGTTGAAGTTGAAAAAGTGGATGATGGGGATATCTTGGAAAAGCCGATTGATGTTTCTGAACTTGACCCTGATGAATTCTTTAAAGAGGTTAATGCCGAAAATGAAAGTTCCTCTAAAACAATAAATGAGAATGGTCCTTCAGAGTCTGAGTTTGTTGAAGTTGAGGTTCCTGAGGATAAGGATTATTCTGATGATGTTGGTAAGTCTGAGTTTGTTGAAGTTGAGGTTCCTGAGGGTAAGGATTATTCTGATGATGCCGGAGAATCCGTTCAGGAAGACTCATTAAACGATGATAATGATTCTCAGGAAGTCATTGTGGATACTGCGAAAAATGATGATGCTGAAGTTTGGGAAGATAAAGAAAAAGATTCCTCTAACAAAAATGATGATGCTGAAGTTTGGGAATCTGATGAAGGTATTTCTCCGGAAGATAATGCTGAAGTTTGGGAAAATGATAAGGATTATTCTGATGAAGAAAAGCCAAAATCTGTTAAGGATAGGCTGAAATCAATATTCGGCCATAGTCATTTGCAGGAAGATGATGAGTCAGGCGGTGCTTCTTCAGTATTGGGCGGTCTTAAATTCACAAAAGATTTGGAACAAGATTTGTCTGAAAAGGATAATGTTAAAGAAGATTCACAGGATGACCATGTAGATTTGGGTTCTGATGATGATTATATTTATGTAGATCATAGTAATGATGAAGTGACAGATGAAGACGCTTTAAATATTAAATTTGATAAAAAAGTTGATGATTCTATCTCTGAGGATATTGCTGACGAACCTGTTCGTGAGGATGTTAATGAATCTGAAGAGGTTCATGTAGAAAAACCTGTTGGCAAGCCTATTCGCGAGAAAGCTGTTGAGGAAGTTATGGATGATTCTTCAGATGAATCCGATGATGAGCCTGTTCGTGAGGATGTTAAGTCTGTGGATGATTTTGTTGAAGATTCCATTGATGAGCAGGTTCATGAGGAGGTTAATGAATTTGAGGAAGTTCATGTAGAAAAACCTGTTGGCAAGCCTATTCGTGAAAAGGCTGTTGAGGAAGTTATGGATGATTCTTCAGATGAATTCGATGATGGGTCTGTTCGTGAGGATGTTAAGTCTGTGGATGATTTTGTTGAAGATTCCATTGATGAACCTATTCATGAAGAATTTGTTAAAGAATCCACTGACGATAAGGTTGATTTGGGTTCTGATGAGGATTACATTTATGTTGATCATAGTGGCGATGAGCCTGCTGATGATAAGGTTGATTTGGGTTCTGATGAGGATTACATTTATGTTGATCATAGTGGTGATGAGCCTGCTGATGATAAGGTTGATTTGGGTTCTGATGAGGATTATGCTCATATTGACCAGGGAGATGATGAGCCTGCAGGCAATAATGATGAACCGCAAATCAGCGATGAAGCAGAGGGCAATAATGAAATATCAAATGAGACAATTAATACCTCTCATAAATCAAGAAACAATTTTGTCAAATCAAGGATTTCCGATGTGGTGATGGGAGAGTCAAAATTAAAACCTCGTGAGGTTAAGAGGGTAAAAGGCGAATTCATTGAAGATGATGATTTGCCATTGCATAAGCCTGCTCCAAAGGATGAATTTGTAGTTGATGCGGAAATCGTCGATGATGAATTAAATGCATTGAATGATAATCTCCCTGATTGGGATGAAAAAGATGATGAGGAATGGAACATATTCAATGATAATTTGCCAGATTGGGATAACAATGATGATTCAGAAGATGTTTTAGATATTGTGGATGAGGCTAAAAAAGAGTATATTGATGAAATCTTTGAAGATGCTGAAATTGATGGGGATAAAAAGGTCTTTGATTTGGAAGATGCTCCTGAAGAGATTCCTGCTGATGATTCAGGCATTGAAATGGAAACTCCTGATTATGATAAAAGTTCTGAAGATGTTCCTGTTGATGATTCAGGCATTGAAATGGAAACTCCTGATTATGATAAAAGTTCTGAAGAGAGCTATGATGAGAACATAGTTCAGGAATCCGATGAAGATGTTACCTATTATCAGGGTTCAAACGACATTACAAGCAAACTCAGAAAAAACAATTTATATTATGATGATAATAAACCTAGGTCAGTCAAGGAATCCATTAGAGGATTTAAGAATGACATGAAATACATCAATAAATCATTGAAGGAAATTGAAAATCCTACTCAAATCGATTATGTTTCTGTAGTTGATAGAACTGAGGAGTATGATCCTGCAGACTACCTGAACATGCCAAGTGATGATGATTCTGATAAAATCATTCAAAGGGAAGAGGAATTGACTTTTGCTGAAAAAGAAGAGATGAGAATCGAGCAGGAAATGATTCGTGGAGACCATCAAAATGATATTGGTGATGAAAGTGTCATTGTCCCAGTTCATCAGCAATACAGCAGAGAAGAGCTTAAAGACCAGGCTCTGGAAAATATTATTCAATCTGCTGATGAGGATTATAAGGAAATAGAAAAAGAAAGAAAAAAACAGGATAATCAGCTTAAGGCATTTGATAATCATAAATTGCCAGGTAAAAGGAAACTTGAAGACAATATTATCGATTATGTTGAGTCAACTGACATTGGCTTGAATTCATCAGATGACTTATATAAAAAACCGATATCTGATGTTGCAGATTCAGTTAAGCTGATTGTTGATGTTGAAGGTCCGATTCATGTAAGTGAGGTTACAAAAAGAATAAAGGACAGCTGTCATATTAAACGTGCAGGGGCTAACTTGAAAAAAACGGTCAATGCAGCTATTGAAACTTCTGAAAATTCAGGCAGCATTATCAGAATCGGAGACTTTTTATATGATTCATCAAATAATGATGTGGTTATCAGAAGAAGAAATAAACCAAATATTGAATTGATTTCTGATGAAGAGATTGCTAAAAGTATAGAAATTGTATTAACTTATAATTCAAATATTTCAACAAAGCAGGTCGCCAAGGAAACTTCACGTAATTTCGGATTCAAGTCAACATCCAAAAAGACAGCTACAAGAATCAACAGCGTATTGGATTTGATGATTGCAAATAATAGAGTTAAAATTGACAATGATTTTGTTGAGCTTAAATAGTGTTTTTTATGTCAACCAAACTTAAATCTCCAGATGATTTGCCGAATAAACCTGGCGTTTATATAATGCGTGATGCTTCTGACACCATTATATATGTAGGCAAGGCAAAAAATCTCATCAAAAGGGTCAAATCTTATTTTAGGGAAAAATTGGATAGGCCAAAAACCCAAATACTGATGAGTCATTTCGACAGTCTGGAGTATATTGTAACCAACTCCGAAAAGGAAGCGCTAATTTTGGAGGCCACATTAATCAAAAAGCACCGTCCCAGGTATAATGTTCAGCTGAAGGACGATAAGCGTTATCCATATGTAAAGATAACCGATGAGGATTTTCCAAGATTGGTCATTACAAGAAATGTTACAAAAAACGGCATTTTCTACGGTCCTTTTACTGATGTGGGTTCAGTTAAGCAAACGGTTAAGTTTTTGAAGTCATTATTTAAAATCAGAACATGCCGCAATATGAATGGGCCTTGCCTGAATTCGCAAATTGACTTATGTAATGCTCCATGTGATGGAAGGATATCCAAGGAGGAATATTCTGAAATTATCAATAAGATTGACTTGTTTTTCCAGGGGAAATATTCCACAATCGTCAAGAATCTCAAAAGGGAAATGATGGAGGCTGCGGACAATGAGGAATTTGAAAAGGCTGCAGTCATTAGGGATCAAATCGCATCGATAGAGGAGATTATGGAAAAGCAGTTTGTCGATTTGGTCGATGATGACCTGGACCAGGATGTGATTGCTATCGCTCCTGGAGATGATGAGGTTGTGGTGATAATCATGCCTATTAGAAACGGTAAGATTGTGGGCCGTGATGACTTTTTGATGAGCGCATCGCAGTATGATTCATCATCAGAAATCATGTTTGCTTTTATTCAGCAATATTATGGTTATAACAGACATGTTCCTAAACAAATTCTTTTAGATGAGGATATTGATGATAAGAATTTGCTTGAGGATTGGTTAAGTGATTTGAGAGGAAATAAAGTCAAAATTAAAGTTCCTCAGAAGGGAGTCAAGTTAAGGCTTGTTAAAATGGCGAAGAAAAATGCTGAAATCATCAAGCATCAAAAGAAAAAGATGGAATCTGCACTGATTGAGCTTAAAAAATACCTTAAGCTTGAAAAGATGCCTCATGTAATTGAAGGATATGACATTAGTAACATTTCAGGCAAGTTTGCAGTGGGTTCAAAAGTGTCGTTTAAGGATGGCAAACCCAACAAAAAAATGTATAAACATTTCAAAATGGAAACGCCAGGTCCAAACGATTTTGCGATGATGGAGGAATTGCTGACTCGCAGATTGAAAATGGTTGATCGTGACCCCGAACCGGACCTTATCGTCATTGATGGGGGAAAGGGACAGCTTGGTATGGCTTGTGGAGTTTTAGAGAAATTAAATTTGACTCATATTCCAATCATTGGTCTTGCTAAGGAATTTGAAGAGGTTTTCATTCCTAATTCGCAACGTCCAATCATAATTCCTAAGAATAATAATGCATTGTATTTGCTTCAGCAAGTGCGTGATGAATCTCATAGGTTTGCAATAACTTATCATAGAAAACTCCGCAGTAAGAATATTTCGGCCTCTTCACTTGATGATATCGCAGGCGTAGGTAAAAAAAGAAAGGTTGCTCTTTTAAAAGAATTTGGCACTATTGATAATATTAAAAATGCCTCAGTGGACCAATTAGCTAAAATAGACGGCATGAATCAAAAAACGGCTGAAAATGTCTATAATTATTATCACTAATGTCTAATTATTTTTTAGTAAAAAATACTAATTTTCCATTAACTTTAAATATAAGGATTTTAATAATGATTTTATAACAGAATTAAAAGGGTTATATTTATATGGTAAAATGTCCACGGTGTGGGTATAACAATTCACCCTCAGCCGTATATTGTGATAACTGTGCCTACTTGCTTTCCGACTCACAAGGTAAAATAATAAAAAACGTAAAGCGTGAAAAAAGTTGGAATATTGGCATAGCTAAAAAAATTGTAATTGTGTTGGGAATTATTATTGTGGCGTATTTGCTGTTCTCATTTGTTTATAATAATACTCAGCCGACTGAACAAGAATCATTAAATGTTATTTCTGATGATGGAAGTCATCTTCAATCTTCTTCTTATCCTTACAAAGCCAGAATCGCATATGAAGGTAGTTGGTATGCTGAAATGGGCGATCCGAATTACCTTGTAAAAGAGGCGGATGATGGTACAAAAACTTATACGCTTGACTGTGCGCCTTGGGAAAGGATTGCTATCAATGCACAGAAGGAAGATTTCGGTGAAGGTGAACTTAAAATTCAGCTTTTAAAAGATGATCAGGTAGTAGCCGAAAACTCGACTACAAATGCATCGGGTAATGTTGTAATAAATTACAATTATTAGAACTTATCAATCCTCTGCTCTAAAAGTTCCACCAGTTCATCGGTTTTATAGATTCTGATTTCTTGAGAATCTTTATCCAGAAATATTTTGATAAAGGTGATTAGGTCATTGCATAACTGGTCGTATTGGATACTTAGTGTGTTGAAGTTATTCAGTAGTCCGAATGCCTTTTGCTGGTCTAATTTAGGTTCATCCCTTAAAATCCTTTCCATATTGGCAAAATGGGTTTCAATCATTATTTTTTCTTGTTTTAGGGTATCCATATATTCTTGAATTTTATTGTCGCTAGCCATTTTTATCACTTGTTTTAATATTAAATTGTCAACATATAAATAGTTTCAAAAATATATTTCTATAAATATAAGGGGCATTTATGATGATTAAAGTTGAAAACGTAAGTAAAGATTATGAATTAACTGATGGAACCAAAGTCACAGCGCTTAAAAATGTCAGTTTTGAAGTTAAAGAAGGCGAAATACTTGGAATCATGGGAAAGAGTGGTTCCGGTAAGACAACACTCTTGAGAGCATTAAGGGGTGTTGAACATATTGATGAGGGAAGCATTGAAGTAGGAAATGTAAAGGTAACTTCTGAATCTTCCCAATTTTATTACAATGAGCTAAAAAAGGAAACTGCAATTCACCTTCAGAGGTCTTTTGGAATATGGCCTGACACCGTACGTGAAAATGTATTGCGTAAACTATATGCCAGAAGATACTTTGATGAGGGAGACACCAATTTTGAAGTTGCCGAAAGCGAGTTTGGTGATGAGGCAGATGAATTGTTGGAACTGGTTTCTTTAACTCATAAAAAAGACCACTACGCATCTGTCTTGAGTGGTGGTGAAAAACAAAGGCTTATCATGGCAAGGCAACTTGCAAAACAGCCTACAGCTTTACTTCTTGATGAACCTGCAACCATGGCATGCCCTAAAACAAAACAAGAAATATTGGATGCAGTTAAAAAGATCAACAAAGAATTAAACATTACCATCATTATCGTATCTCACCTGCCGGATATCCAAAAATACCTTGCTGATAGGGTAATTCTGCTTGAAGACGGTGAGATTGTCGACGAAGGATCACCAAAGGAAATTTGTGATGAGTTCATGGAGGATATGGATGATATTGTCGATATTCAAAACATCTCAACCGATGAGGATCTCATTGACGTTAAGGATGTCTATAAAAGGTTCTATCTCTTGACCGGAGGTGAAGTTCTTCAGATGGAGGATATCAACTTCAAGGTTCAGGATAAAAACATATTAAGCATTATCGGACCAAGTGGTGCCGGTAAAACTGTGCTTTTAAGAATGCTTGGCGGATTGGACGACCCTGACAAGGGCGAAGTGCTCTACAAGGTTGAGGACAGATGGGCTGATATTGATATTCCAGGATATGACCGTATGAAAATACGCTCAAAATTAGGTTTCATGCACCAGGAATTTGCCTTGACCCATTATGCAACAGTATTAAGTCAGTTATCCACAAGATTAGGATATAAAAAACAGGACATTGTTAATGAGGCAAGAGCAAGGGCTGAAAAATTAGGTTTGAGCGAAGAATTGCTGGATTCATTTTACTTATTGACTGATTTGCCTGAAAGTGAGGCTAAGGAACGTTTAAGGCAAGTTGGGCTTGATGGCGAAATCTTGAATGACTTGTTCCCAAGGTTCCCTGAAACCGCTACAAAAGAGGCGGTGGCTGACATCTTTGAAAGTCTTGATTTGGATATGGATATCCTTCACAGAAAGTCCTATGAGTTATCCGGTGGTCAAAAGGTACGTGTCATGCTGGCGATGATATTGGTTTCAAGGCCGAAATTCCTGCTTTTGGATGAACCGTTCGGTGATTTGGATCCTGTTACATTAAGGGATGTTACAAATGCATTAAAGACAATCTCCAAGGATTATGGAATCACCATTGTTATGGTTTCCCACAACACCGATTTCATTAAGGAACTGTCCAACAGGGCATTGTTCATGGATGACGGAAAAATCATTGATGACAGCGAAGACATTGATGAAATAGTCGACAACTTCATTGACTTTTGTCATGCGGATTACCTGAAGGGAGATTAGGCAATGTTTGATGTTATTGCGGTTCCTATTGACGGATCTGACTACGGATTTGAGGCGGCTGATGTGGCCATTGAGATAGCCCAAAAATTCGGCTCCAAGATTGCAGCGGTACATGTTCTTGAAGAGTTCTCTTTAAACAGCTATGATTCAGAAGAGGATTCCGGTGATGAAATCCTGGCAAAGATAACCCAAAAGGCGGCTGAGGTTGATGTTGATGTCGTTGAACATTTGCTTACTGCAGACCCTTTAAGGGACATGAAATTCATTGTTGACCAAACCCGTGCCGATTTGGTTGTTATCCATGCACATGGGGCTAACAACAACAGATTCGTTTCATTTGATGAAAATAATGTCAGCGACACTCAAATCGGTTCAGTTTCAGAAAGGCTTCTGAGAACTTCTAATGTTCCTGTATTATTGGTAAAATAATACTTTAAAACTTTTTTTTTCTTTTCTATTATCTATTAAATCGCTATTTTTTCATATACTTTTAAATATAATAAAAAACTAATTATTCATAACATAAATTGTTTATATTAAAGGAGATATTTTTATGATTGTAAAAGATTGGTGCTCATTCTGCGGCGAATGTGCCGGAGTTTGTCCAAGAAACTTGATTCAAGTAAGAGAATACAGTTTAGTGTTTAA
>CADBHR010000038.1 GCA_902794475.1 uncultured Methanobrevibacter sp.
CATGACCTCTTCAAGGTCGTGGATGAATTGCATAAATGGGATTGGGAATACTTTTCAAATGCTCCCTCTTTAAATTTAAATATTATTGTAATTAAATTATTATATAACATCACATAATGATTGTTGAACCGATGGTTCGGCGGGGATTGCCTAGAAAAGACTCAATTAACCCATTGAGCAAAAAAAACAAAATCTAGGAATCCTCATCTTCTAGAAGGTGAGGTTGTTCAATATATAGAAAAATTAGGGAGTTTTCAAAAAATGAGTTATGATTATTTAATTGTAGGAGCAGGCCTTTTCGGTGCTGTTTTTGCACATGAAATGACTAAAAAAGGTAAAAAATGCTTAATCATTGAAAAAAGAAATCATATCGGAGGAAATGTTTTCACTGAAAATACAGAAAACATCAATGTCCATAAATACGGTGCACACATATTCCACACCAACAACAAGGAGGTTTGGGAATATATCAATCAGTTTGCCGAGTTTAACCGCTATACCAATTCTCCGGTAGCCAATTATAAGGGCGAATTATATAACCTTCCGTTCAATATGAACACATTTTATCAGATGTGGGGTGTCAAAACACCTGAAGAAGCCAAAGCCAAGATCGAAGAGCAGAAAGCGGAATCCAAAATCGACAATCCTCAAAACCTTGAAGAACAGGCAATATCATTGATTGGAAATGACATCTACGAAAAGCTTGTAAAGGGATATACCGAAAAGCAATGGGGAAGGGACTGCAAGGACTTGCCGGCATTCATCATCAAAAGGCTGCCTGTAAGATTCACTTTTGACAACAATTACTTCAACGATTTATATCAGGGAATTCCTATCGGAGGATACACCAAAATAATTGAAAAGATGCTTGAAGGCATTGAAGTCAAGCTTGAAACCGACTTTTTTGACGACAAGGAAAAATGGCTGAACATTGCCGATAAAATAATATTCACAGGAATGATTGACCAATACTTTGACTACTGCTATGGTGAGCTTGAATACCGTGGATTGAACTTCGAGTTTGAAACATTGGATGTGGAAAACTATCAGGGAAATGCAGTAATCAATTATACAGACCGTGAAACCCCTTATACTCGTATAATTGAACACAAGCATTTTGAAGGCTCCGAATCACCTAAGACCATTATTACAAGGGAATATCCTAAAACCTGGCAGAAAGGTGAAGAGGCATACTATCCGATGAACGATGAGAGGAACATGGAACTCTTTGAGAAATATCAGGATTTGGCTTCAAAAGAGGATAATGTCATATTTGGCGGAAGACTTGGTATGTATAAGTATTTTGACATGTGGCAGGTTATCGATGAAGCATTGAAATTGGTCAATGATTTAATGTGAGTTAAATGTCAGAATTTCATGATTTATATGATGATGAGTTCTTCATCATCGATTCGGATGACCTTGACTGCGTTGAGGAGAAGTTATACGGTTTTGTTTTAAGTGACGGCAGGGTATGCTATGATGCCAATGTTGAAAACTTGACCGGAGAGGGAACATATGTTCTAATCAAGGTTTCCAATTCACAGATAACAGTACATCAGGATTTCAACGGGTCATATGGATTGTATGTTTATAATGAGGATGGCAATTTCGCCATTTCAAATTCCTTCCTTCATCTTGTCGAACATTTAAAGACAAAGTACAGGTTGTCACTGAATGAGGATTACTCAAAGCTATTGCTGTCCTGCGGTTTATGTTCGATGGTATTTAGGGAAACTTTGGTAAATGAAATCGAATGCATCCCAAGAAATTACATTATAAACATAAATAAATCCGATAAATCATTGAATTTTAAAAAGATTGATTATAAGGAACATTCAATTGACCTTGATTCTAAAGAGGCTTTAAAAGTTCTTGACAAATGGTTTGAAAAATGGGTTGATATATTCAGGTCCCTGAAAAGCAGGACCAATAACATACAGGTTGATTTGAGCGGAGGCTTTGATTCAAGGGTCATAGCGACATTATGGTTGTCTGCAAACATAGATTTAAATAAGATTTATATCCATTCCTCTACGGATAAAAACCACAATCATGACGTAGATTTTAAGATTGCATCAAAAATCGCTGATGAATTTGATTTTCCGCTCAACAAAAGGGTTATTTCGGCTCGTGTCAATTACTTTGAAGATATTAAAACCATACTTAGCATGTCATTTTATGTCAAATTGGGCTTTCACAATCAAATTAATTATCGTTTTGGAAGAACTGACGAACCGATTTATTTCATCAGTGGAGTTGCCGGTGAAACAATTCGCGAATCCAGATTGTATGGTGGAAAAACACCAGAAGAGCTAAAAAATTACTTGGCTGGACATTCCAAAAAAAGAGACCCTTCATTTGAGGCTTCAACAAAAAGGATAATTCAGAAAACCTTGGATAATTTAGGTGAAGAATTTGATATTCGGGATAAGACATCCTATGATTTGACAAACCTTGTTTACCCCGAAACCAAATGCCGCAACCATTTCGGAAAGCTGACAGTTGAAAACTATTTTTCAAATAAGATTGCTTTGACTCCGGCACTTGACCATGATCTTCATAAATTGAAGGTATCAACACCTGAATGCGACGACAATCACCTTTTGATAACTTTGATCATATTGAGGTACTGTCCCAAATTATTGGAATTCGAGGTTGAAGGAAACCGGGAATTCAACCCTGAAACTGTTGAGTATGCAAAGAAAATCAATGAACTTTCACCATACGTGCCGGTTGAGCGCGAATTCATTTCCGGGCCAGACATTATAAAGAGAAAATCCAATGGTCGCAGAAAGTATAATTGGGGAATTGTCAACAGTTATCTCAAGGAAATCTTTTATTCAAGGAAGTTCCACATGGAATACCTCAAGTATTTCTCCCAGCATTCCTACAATTACATTGCCAATACCATTGAGACAAGAACGTATTTTCCAATGCAAAATGCCTGTGCTGCATTTTCAGTGATGAAAATCATTAATGACATCGAAATATCCAATTATGGCAGATATGATGCCGATGAGTGGATTGAAAGCTTTAGTTTGCATAATTATCCAAGAGATATAAATTATGATGCATATAAATTACTGTTAAATTATGCCACTTCAAGAATTGATGTGAAAAATTATGGGGCAAGAGACAATTCAGTTGAGATTTTTGACGTTTCGGATGAAAAGGCTAAAATAACAACCCCCAAATGGTTTAGAAAAGATGACGGCAAGGGCAGTGTAATAAGCAGCATTTATGGAAGTCTGAAATTTAAAATTAGATGTATCAATGACGGCAAACTAAAAATATCTTTAAAATCCAAGGATGTTAAGGATGTAAACAAGAACAGATTCCCAATATTCATTGACTATACAATGTTTCGTATAAATGGAGTGGACTGTTTTGAGGACAGTTTTCTTGCTTGTCATGATGATCCATTCGTTTTTGAAAGGAATGTGAAGGATGGGGAAGTTATTGATGTTGAAGTAAGCTGGCTGCCATTTAATAATAAAAGCAAATACTGCAATCAGGACAATGACAATTTCATCGGAAAATTTCAAAAAAAGTTTCTTAAGTGATTTTTAAGATTTATAAGCATTGAAAAACATACATTTAAACTATCAATTTGAGTGGGGTATTATTTGCAAAAGATATTTCAAAAAGCATTATTTATTGTTTTAATCTTATTTTTAACCATTAATGTAGTTAATGCTGGAAATAATACTGATGTGGGCTCATATTCAAATTTAACGGATCAGATTGGGGCTGTTGATGAAGGTTCAACCTTAAATCTGACTTCAAATTATCAGTTCAACAATGACACTGACAGTGAAAACGGCGTTGTTATCTCCAAGAGCATAACAATCAATGGTAATGATTCGTATGTCGATGGAAATCATCAGGCAAGGGCATTTCTAATAAAGTCCAAATGCAATGTCGTTTTGGAGAATTTAATTTTCAAGAACTGTTTCGGTGAAGGCGATGGTGGTGCGATATTTTTAAGCAGCAATTCCAATCTGACTTTAAAGAATTGTGTATTCCAGAATAATAAGGTTTACAATGCAAATGGAGCTGCTATCGTAGCTAGAAGCTCAACCAACATTAATATCTATTCATGCACATTTTCCGATAATGTTTGCATTCGTGAAAGTGACTGGGATTGGGATCAGTTCAAGAGAGGCATGGGCAGTGCTTTATGTGTTGGAATAGATTCAAATCTGAATATTTATGATTCTGTTTTTAAAAATAATCAGGCTTACCTTTCCACAATTCTTCTTATCAGTTATAATGATGTAAAACAACAGGTATCTCGCTTATTTGTCAGGGGTTGTCTGTTTGAGAACAATACTTCAAGAACCAATACTGCAATCTATTTGGATGAATTCGGCAGGGGAGAAATTCTAAACAGCATCTTTAGAAATAATGTGGCCACTTATTCCGGAGGAATTGTTGCCTTGGACGCTTCTCTTCAAGCAACCATCAAAGATTGTCTATTTGAAGCAAATAAAGCTGTTAAGGGTGGAGCTATTTATATTCATCCGTTTAAAGGCAATCCAAGTAATGTTTTGATAGATGATTGTAAGTTTTATAGGAATGTTGCAACTGAAAATGGCGGTGCAGTTTATGCAAATGGAGCTAATCTGAAAATTGTCGATTCTGATTTCAAATACAATACTGCATCAAATAACGGTGGAGCTGTTTTCACTTATAAAGGCGTTACAAGTTTCATTTCTTCAAATTTTATGGAGAATAATGCTAAATCAGGTGGTGCAGGATATCTATTGAGCAATAAGATTGTTGCAAGCAAAAGCGTTTTTAATAATAATGTTGCATCAAAAAAAGCAGGGGGAATCTATTCAAGGACAATTAAAGTTTCTGCTTCAAATTGCAAATACATCAACAATAAGGCACCTAAAATCAGCAATATTTATGGTGTATTTTATGCAACCGTAAAACAAACTGGCAAGTATTTCGGCGGTGTTAAACTGTCAATTAAATTATCTTCTCCTTGGGAAGCGTCACTTGCCCAAAAGATAAAATTGAAATTCACTTCAGGAGGCAAAACCCATAAATCCGGTTGGATTAAAACCCCTTCAAGCGGTAAATTGAATTTAAGGGTTCCTGTTGATTTGAAATGCGGAAGATATACTTTACATGTCGAAACGGAATCTGGAGTTTGTGTGCATAATTCTCTCAAAGTTAAGGTTATCAGGGCACCGGTCAAGCTGATTCCAAAAAAGACTTCTGCAAAGTATAATTCAGGCAAACCATTCAAGGTTTATGTTAAAAACAAAAAAACAAATAAGGGCGTCAGTTGGGCACGTGTTAAAATGAAAGTATATTCAGGTAAAAGTTATTATACTGTGAATCTCAAGGCCAATCAAAAAGGTTTGGTTAAATATGATACATCCAGAGTCTCTTTGGGAAGCCATATCGTTAAGCTGTCTGCAGGAGATAAAAACATCAAATCCAAAAATGCCAAATCTAAAATAAAGATATCCAAAGGATCATGTAGGGTTGTTGCACCTAAAAAGATTAAGAAACATTCCAATTTAAAGGTTAAGATTTTGACTATTGTCTCTAAAAAGCCTATCAAGAAAACCAAGTTTCATGTTTCTGTTAAATCCAAAAAATATAATCTGAAAACAGATTCTAAGGGAGTTTTGAATATCAAAACCTCAAAATTGGCCAAAGGAAAATATAATATCAGTATAAAGTTGAAAAATGAGTTTTATAATATTAATAAAAGGATTAAATGTAAAATAATTTAAATTTGGTCTGTTATCAGAATATCATTAAAGTTAATTAGTTTGGATTACAAACATTATTTGTATAAGATTAATGGGGAATTTCATGGGTCAAACTCTTAATTTAAAAAATAGGATTAATAAATTTGATAATCTAAAAGGATTTGCTATTTTTTTAATTGTCTTGGGGCATTTTCTTTTTTTGACTGATTATAAGAATATACTGGTATTAAGAAATTTCATATACATATTTCATTTGCCAATATTCTTTTTCGTTGCAGGATACTTTTCAAAAATCGATTCAAGTCAACCATTAAAGTCATTTAAGAGATTGATTGTTCCTTATATACTATTCACGATTTTATATTCTTTTTTCTTTTCATATACAAAGGTTACAACATCCATCTTTTTAATTCCTCTGTTTGGATTGTGGTTTTTGCTGGCATTGTTTTTCATGAAAATGGCATTGCCAATTGTAAACAAATTTAAATATCCTTTGATACTCAGCATTATTGTGGCATTGTCATTTGGTCTGATAAAGTATGACGGAGATATTTTAGGGTTAAGCCGAACAGTCGTGTTTTTCCCGGCATTTTTAATTGGATTTTATTTCAATGATTATAAGTCCAAGTTGGAATCTAATTACAAGAAATTCAGTAATCTGCTTAACAACAAACGGTTCATAATTGTCCTTTCAGTAGTGGTTCTGATTATTTCAGTCATTTTGGCATTCAAGTTATCATTTACCTCCATCATGATGAGATCGTATTATAAAAACCATTATCTATTTAATATTTCTGTCAGATTTCTGATAATTTCTATTGGAATAATCATTACTTTGATTTTAAACAGGTATATGACAAACGAGCCCTGCTTTTTATCAAAATGGGGAAGAAATTCCATGGCAATTTATATATTTCATATTGGGATATATCTTATTATACGCAAATTCTTCAAAAGATTTGTCAAAGTATTTATAAATTCCAATGGAGGATTAGTCAGTCTGGCAATAATACTTTTACTTACAATAGTGGTGGTAACTGTCTTATCCAGTGACGTGATTTCTAACGCTTATAATAAGTTCATAGATTTTATCTGCAATATTTTCATCAAGGATATAAAAGATTAATATCAAAAATATTATCATGGTAAAGATATCTGTTATACTGCCTGCTTTCAATTCCCAGAAATATATTGGAAAGTCAATTGAAAGCGTTTTGGCACAAACAATGGGTGATTTTGAACTTATTATTGTAAATGATGGGTCAACAGACAATACTCATGATATTATTAACTCATTCAGCGACAATCGAATCAAAATCATCAACCAATCAAATCAGGGTCCCGGAGCAGCCAGAAACAATGCATTGGAATTTGCCGAAGGGGATTACATCATGTATCTGGATTCTGACGATTGGTTCTGTCCTGATGCATTGAATGTTGCCTACACTGAAATTACTAAATTCAGCACCGATTTAACGTTTTTCCAGATGATCAACTATGATGGGGAAAAATACTATGGTAATGACTGGTTTGACATGAAAACCTTTGATGAAAGCTTTGAAAACAGGGCTTTCACACCTCAAGAAACTCCAGGTTCTATATTTGATTTATCCGTTGGTGTTTGCCAGAAGATTTACAGCCATGAGTTTCTCAAAAGAATTAATGCAAAATTTCCTGAAGGCATATTCTTTGAGGACATGCCGTTCTTTTACTATGTTTATCTGAAGGCAGAAAGAATTTCAATATTAAAAAAGCCATTGTATGTCAGAAGAAAACACGATAAGTCAATCACAAATGTGGTTGATGAGAAATTCTTTGACACGGTGCCTGCCGGACAGGAACTGATGAGGATTTTCATCAAAAATGGATGGTATGATACATACAAGTTTGACCTTCTTGCCTATAAAATCAATGGCCCTCGATTTGCATTAAGGGACATGCCATTAAAAGATAAGTCACATATGTTTGATTTAATTAAAAGGGACTATGAATCAATTAAACGCACTCAATATTATGAGGACTTTTTGACTCAGCTTGGTCCAGTAAAAAAGAAGTTCTTTTTGGATGTCTTGTCATCAAAAGATTATGGGGAATTCAGCAAAATCTCTCTTAAATCTAAATAATCTGGACTGCCATGTCTTCACATTTCGAATAGTTCAGGGAGAAGATTTAACTGAACTATATGAAATATTGTAAATCTTATAGTTGTTGATGCGGTATATTTCTTTAAAGGAGATGTTATTATTTGTAAATTTCTCTAAATTGTGGTCTGTTGCGATGTATGTAATATTTAATTTTTCTAAATCATTGACATTAATGTGAACGGTAAATCTGTCGGGGAATAATAATTCGAAGGATGTGTCGTTAGTGTTTTGTATATCAATAATGATATGTGCATATCTGTTGTAAATGTCGCTATACTGATTGTTAACATCTAATTTTTCCCATTTTTCCAAATCGGGGTAGGTATTTACAGAATTCACAGTTTTTGCCCCAACGGGGATAATATAATCTATTGGTAATGTTTCGGTAATCCAAAGTGCATCAGGGTCACTTTCAACAATCTTTTCAACTTCTTTATTGAATGGTGATTCGTATACCACGTCGGTTCCATGGTCAATTGGGTTTACTAGGCCGCCGGTTAAAAATGATAATGCAATAACTGAAATTAAAAATATTTTCTGATTTCGTTTTGATGATGCTAAAAAGCTTGTTGTAAACAGTATAAAATAAAAAATAATTGCAAATATAGGCATCCATGATAAATAATAATCATTAAATTCAAATGTGGATAAATAGACCATCAAAATTGACAATATTAATGAAAAGATTATAATCAATTTTTTATTTTTTATATTTTCTAAATTGCTCATCGAACGGATTAAAATCAGAACGCCGACAAAGGTGATTATTGGAAATAGTCGGAAACTTTTCATCTTACTTCTTAATGTTAATTGAATTATAAAATCAGGTAATTGAATTAAATAAAATATTACAAAGATGATATACAATATTAGAAGACCTATTAACAGTTTATCTTTAGTTTTTTGGTAGAATAGGATGATAAATGATATTATTAGTGGAATTGGGAATAAATCTACAAAAACAGAATAATCGCATGTATTCTTTAATAAATTTGCATAATCTAATGGGAAAAATATTGTGGGAATGTAATTGGTAAAAGAGTTTAAGGTACCTCCTCCGTTATATATTTCAGAACCGGGATAAATGGTATTTAATGTAATATTGATGGCATCAATTGATTTTGTAAAAATATGAATCATAATTATTGTCAGAATCAATAAATACATTAAAAATATTGGTATGTCCTTTTTTGAATATGTGAATGTGGGTTTATTTTTTAGAAATATCCAAAATGCCAATAAGACAAATACGTATGCAAGGGGAATCTGCCATGTTGGGTAAAATACAAGTAAAAAAGTACCTACACATATCATCAATCCAAATCCGATTAATAAACGTTTTTTATAATTCGAAACAGTCATGTACCAGTTAATCAATAAAACACCTAACTGGCCCATGATTAATTGCTCAACAAGGCCATTAATGGCAAACCACCATTGAACCAATGGTGAAAAAGTTATTAAAATTGCATAAGCAAGAGATAAAGTTTTATTTTTATTAGTTAAAAGCATTCCAAACTCAAATGAAATTAATAATAGAAATACTAAGCGACTTATCCAAAAAAATGATAATCCCTGTCCCTGATTTAAGAATAGGTATCCGATTAAAAATGGTCTGAAGAGCATTCCAATATCTAAAACCGGTTGTCCATATATTAAAAACATATCGGTTAGTGTGCCCCTGACAATTTCTGAAAAATAAGAAAAATCATTAAAATATTGAGAAAAGGCAAATGGTGTATTGACAATAAATTCATCTGACCGAATAATCCTAGAAACTCCCAATAGGGGTTTATGATTAATATCAAAAATATTTAATTGATTAATTTGATGATCCGTGAATTTGAAAGACAACCGCCAGAATAATTAATGCAACTGCCAGTGGCAGCCTATAAGTGTATATAAAATTTAAAGATTTGATTCTTTTGTTTTCATCCAATAATACATGGAATATTATAAGAAAAATAACTAAAAATACAATGAATTCTTTGATTGAAAATAGATTTATGAAATCCTTGCTAGAAAATTCAAGAACCAGATTTGAATTTTCAACTAAAACAATATAACATTCTAATATTATCGCTAGAATAACTGATGGTAAAACATTGATGATTTTTTTATCCATAATGTTTTTTGTCATTTAGGCGCTCCATTTCACATTTTTTTTTAACTACTTATATATAAATATATAATTTATAAATATTAATATATATTTTTGAAAACAACTTAGCAAATAGTCAAAAAATATATTGATTATTTTCACAAAATATCATGATAAAATTTAAATGGCAACAATGAAGAAATATGAGTATATAATGTTAGTCTATAATCAATCAACTTGAATATTTCAGGAATATTTTTATTTCTGCATTTTTAATTAAATCAGGGTTTTATAATGGATTTTACAAGATTATATGAGGATAAAAATTTAGAAAATGAAATCAAAATAATGGAACAAAATCAGGAATTTTCAAATATTGTCCGTAAGAATAATTCCTTTGAATACTATTATTTTTTATATCACTTGAGACATAATTTATTCAATT
The DNA here is from genome assembly GCA_902794475.1 of uncultured Methanobrevibacter sp. Lineage (GTDB taxonomy): Archaea > Methanobacteriota > Methanobacteria > Methanobacteriales > Methanobacteriaceae > Methanocatella. The sequence goes on from CADBHR010000038.1 coordinate 10,429, forward strand.
GGTATCCCTTTAAAAAAGAGGGAAAGCTTTTAGAAATTGGTTCAGGTTATGGGCAATTAACTTCATTGTTCACACAAAAGGTTAATAATGTTACTGCAATAGAAAACAGCCAATCAAAAGCTGATTTAATATCAGATAAATTTGGAAACGTTAATGTTTCACTTTCTGATTTTAATAAATTGGATATTGATGATAAATTTGATTATATTATATTATGCAATACTTTTGAATATGCAAAAGCTTTCATGGATTGTGAAAATCCCTACGTTGATTATTTAAATTATTTAAAAACTTTTTTAAAAGAAGATGGAGTTATTTTAATAGCTTTAAGCAATCGTTTAGGATTAAAATATTTTGCGGGTTTTAAAGAAGAGCACACTAATCAATTTTTTGCCGGAATTGATGGGTATGTTAATGATAACGTTGAAACATTCACTAAACCTGAATTAATTAATATTATTGAAAATTCGGGATTTCATAATTATAAATTCTTTTATCCTTATCCCGACCATGAATTTCCCCATGTAATCAGCACTGATGAGTTTGTAAATAAAATTCCATATGCTGAAAAACCTATTTATTTTAAGCAGAGGTCTTATCTATTTAATGAAGATGCTTTAAATCAAAATTTTGCCAAGGATAATATGGCGGATTATTTTGCAAATTCATTTTTAGTAGAAATAAGAAATTCCGATAAGAAATATGAAACGGATAATATAAAGTTTGTCAGGATTAACTCTCAAAGAAAACCCGAATTTCAGACAACTACAATCATTTATAATGATAGGGTTTCAAAATATCCTATTTCAAACAAGGCATTAAATCATGTTAAAAAAATGTCTGAGGAAAGTGAAAGTCGTTTTGGAAAAATAAAGTATTTAAAATGTGGCTGTGATAAGGGTTGTTCTTATGAATTCTTACAGGAAAAATCATTAAAGGATTTGATTAATGATGCTATTTATGAAAATGATGAGAATCGATTTTTTAATTTAATCAAGGATTATTATGAAGCATTATTATTTAACTCTTATGAAACTGATTCTTATGCTTCAGATAATTTCATATCCATTTTTAAACGCAAATCAAAAGAAAAATTCCATTGTCATGTCAAATCTAATATTGACTTGGATTTTAGCAATGTTTTCATAATTGATAATGAATATGTTGCTGTTGATTATGAATGGGTATTTAATTTTCCAATTCCTATAGAATACATTTTTTATAGGACAATCAAACATAATATAGAGTCAAATCCTTTATTTAATAAGTTCACGTCATTCACTGATATATTCAGATACTTAAATTTAAATATGGACAATATTGGATTATTTGATGTATGGGATAAGAATCTATTTAAATTTATTCATGGAAATATTCCAGTTAATGACCATAAAGTCATTCCTAAAGAAAACCTTGATTATGTTGAAAATATTGATGAATACGTTGATTTAGTACTGGATTCAAAAGATATTAATTGTCATAATTTTGATTTATTGAAAAGGGATATTGTTCTGAATCAGAGAAAAATAATTAATCAGAAGAATGCTGAAATCAAAAAGAAAAATAAACAAATCAGAAAGAAAAATAAAAAACTCAAAAAAATGCGTAACTCCCTCTCATGGAAGATTACAAAACCATTGAGAAAATTAAAATCAATATTTAAGTGAATGGTGTATTTATGAAACGTTTAGGAATATTTTTCTGTTATGATAAACAAGGAATTATTGACGATTATATTCTTCATTTCTTAGATGATATTTGCCGGAATCTGGAAGAATTATGCATAGTGTCTAATAGTAAATTGACAGATATCAGTCAGGAAAAACTAAAAAAATATACAAATAATATTGTTTTTCGACCGAATAGGGGTTTTGATGCTGCTGCCTGGAGAGATGTGATGGTTGATAGTTATGGTTTTGAAAAGCTAAATGAATTTGATGAAGTAGTATTATTCAATGATTCATTTTTCGGACCAATATATCCATTTAAAATAATGTTTGATAAAATGGAAAAGGAGGACATTGATTTTTGGGGCATTACCGAGTATGACGAATCTCCAAAGTCCAATAAACTATGTCCCTATAAAAAACCGCCGCGCCACATTCAAACTTACTTTTTGGTATTCAGAAGAAGTTTATTCAAATCACAAGAATTTCAGGATTACTGGAAAAATTTGCCAGATTATAAAACCCGTAAGGAATTGACCTATAAACATGAAGTTGTTTTCACTAAATACTTCTCAGACTTAGGTTACAGAGGAAAACCTTATATTCAGTTATCTGAAGATCATCTAAAACAAAAAAATATAGACTTTTTATCTTTTGACATGTATGATATGGTTTCAAATAAAAATCTGCCTATTTTAAAAAAAGATGCGTTTAAAATAGACAGGAAAACCCATTTATATTACAATTTTGCTGATGATTTATCAAAAACAATAGATTATGTTAAAGAAAATACGGATTATGACGTTTCATTAATCTATAAATGTCTTCTAAGAATAATGGATCCCAATGAAATAGTAAATGTATTAAATTTAATTAAAATTATCAAAAAAGACAGGGTTTGCCAATATCAGACAAACAAAAAAGTGCTGGCAATAATTCATGTTTATTATGAAGATTTATGGGAATATGATTTGAAATATTTAAAAAATATTCCTGATTATATTGATATTTTAATAACTACCGACACTGATGATAAAAAAGAGTTTTTTGAAGTTAATGTTGCAAAACATTTGAAAAATGATGTGAATGTAATTAAAATTTATTCACGCGGAAGGGACATGGCTTCGTTGCTTGTAGCTTCCAGGGATATTGTAAAAAAATACGATTATTTCTGTTTTATGCATGATAAGAAACCTCATTCTGATGATGTTGTTACATGGGCAGAAACGTTTAGAGATGTGTTATGGGAAAATAATTTGGCAAGTGAATCATATGTTAACCGCATAATTCAGGAATTTGATGAGAACAGTTCAATAGGATTGATGGTTCCTCCAAAGATATATCATGGGGATTTCTTTCATGGCTACGTCACTAATTATTGGGTAAAAAATTTTGACACGATATTAAATTTACTTGACCAAATGGGAATTTCCACTACAATCAGCAAATCAAATCCGACATTGTCACTGGGTAATTGTTTTTGGGCAAGATATGATGCTGTTGAACCGATTTTTGATTTATATTTGGATTATACGGATTTTCCACAAGAACCACTCCCGTTGAATGGTGCAATAAGTCATGCTTTAGAAAGGATTTATCCATATGTTGCAGCCAGCAGGGAGTATCTTACTGAAATTGTGATGACCGAAGATTATGCCAAATCAAACATGTTAAATTATAATTACATGTTACTTAGCACAGTCCAAAAAATCTATTCGGATAATCCGGGCAAGGATTTCTTGTTTTCATCTTTTAAACGTTTTTACAATTCATTTAATAAAATTATTAAAAGAAAACTTAAATGAGTAATAGTGTACAGTTTTTCAAGTAATAAAAAAGTATTTAATGTAATAATCATAAATCATTTTATGTTTGTATAGTTATTCTTTTGGAGTATGTACATCATTTAATTGCATAAAGGTATGTTAAAAATGGATAATATTGAATTAAAAAGCTTAACTGAGGAAAATCATACTGGAGGTATGGAAAATACAGTTTTGGATGAAAAGTTATCTGAATATTATTCATTAGATGCAGACAAAGAAAAGATTTTGCTAGTGGGTCATGATTGCAGAATAGGCGGGTCTGAAATTCTTTTAAAGAATTTAGTTAAAGAATTTATAAAACAGGATGTTGAAGTAGTTGTTTTAGTTAAATTTGATGGTCCTATTATGGAGGAATATGAAAAATATGCTCCAACTTTCACATTTGATTCATTAGTAAAGTTTGAAAATTATATAAAAGATTTAAAGAAATATGGTTATGAATGTGCTATATTAAATACCAGTTTATGCGGTGATTTAATTCCCCTTCTTCATAAATGGGATTTTTATGTCATGAATTTAGTTCATGAACTGCTCGGCGTGATAGAAATTCTGGATGTATATTCTTATGTAAAAACTATAGCTGATGAATCTGATTGCGTTGTTTTTCCATCATCTTATGTTGAAGAAAAATTTGAAACATTGTATAAAGTTCGAAATCAGAAATTAATTCAGCCACAGGGACTCTATAATCCCTATGATAAATTCAATAGAAATGAATCCCGGAAAAAAATAGAGGAAAAATACAATATTCCTCATGGTAATCATATAATTTTAAATGTTGGTACAGGTGAATTAAGAAAGGGTTTCGATTTATTTGTCGAGGCTTCAAAAAAATTAAAAACGGATAACTATTCGTTTATTTGGGTGGGGAATGTTGATGATGGAATGCAGGAATATATTGACGAATCCATCAATGACAATTTGATTTTAACAGGATTCATTTCAGATATTGATCAAGTCATGAGTTTTTATGATGCATGTGATGTGTTCATGTTAACTTCAAGGGAAGATCCATTTCCTTCTGTAGTTTTAGAAGCTTTCAATGCTAAAAGACCCGTTGTTGCTTTTAAAGATGCTGGAGGTTTTTGTGACATCGTTTTAAATGATGAAACTGGATATCTTGTAGATTTTGAATCTGTAGACGGATTGATAGATAAAATCAAGTTAATCTGTGATGATGAAAATCTAAAAGAGGTTTTAGGCAATAATGCAAAAAAAATATGCAATGATTATAGTTTTCCAGGCTATGCTAAACTCTTAAAGACTCATTGTTTTACTGGCAGAAAGATTTCGTCTCTGCAAAATCAACTTAATGAGGTAACTGAAAACATCGGATATCTTGAAAACGATGTTTATTCAAAATATAATAAGATAAATTATTTGGAAAAAGAAAATCTAAAGTTATCTAAAGAAAATGAGGAATTACTGTCTTTAAAAAATAAACAGATTTCAAAGTTAAAAAGAAAAAATAAAAAATTATCTAAAGAAAAAAAGGAAATTTTATCTTCTTCAAGTTGGAAAGTCACCGGACCTTTGCGTAAGGTTAAAAACGATGCAAAATCTGCATTAAAAGTAAAAAATAAGGTTAAATCTATGGTGGAGCCTAATGGAAAATCATATACTCCATCAAAAAATAAAAAATCCTCTAAAAAGAAAAAAAAGATAAGGAAAAAGAAATTCTCACTCATCCCGACTTTTCCGGGTTCATATAAAACATACATAACTAATGAGAATATAAAGCGAGTCAATCTCTTCATAGACGAAATTGATAAAACTATTTTTAAACTAAAGTATTTATTCCCATTTATCCTTGAATATTGTGATAAGTATGGATATTCATTAAGAATAATATATCATAGTGCCGATTTTGATATTTTCAAGACATTTTTTGATATTAATGAAATTCCAGAATATCTCAGTCTCTTAAATTTAAAAGAGGAAAATTATTTGGATGTTGGTTTAAAGGAAAAGTATATTTGCACTTCATGGAAGAATGCAAAGTGTTTAATGAATACTTCCAACATAAATTCTACAATTTATTATTATTTGGATGATTTGGGAGAATGTGATGCTGTGGATTTTTATAGGATTTCCAGCATGTGCTATGAGAATAATGTCGTAATTTTAAATGACGATTCAAATAAAATAAAGTCGTTGAAGAATTTTTCATATCGGTATGATGTGGCAATCAATAAAAAGATCAGTAATGAAAATAGAATTTTGTGCTGTGATTTTGGAGATATGGTTAATGAGGGCATTGAATTATTGAACTATCTATTTTTAAATGGTATTCTTGATTTTAATATATGGAGCGTTTTTATAGGTTCAAAAGACAATGTTTCCATGATTTATTCAGATTTAAATAATTTGATTAGTAAGAATTCAGAAAAATTGAATATAGACTTATTTTTAAAATTTGATTTAAATGAACAGCGCTTTGAATTAAATAATGAAAATGTTATCAGAATCATCATTGAAAAAATAAAGGATGCTAATTTCAATGTTGTGGATATTACAGATATCGAGGAAGTAAGCTCTTTTGATAAATTTATTTTGTCAAAAGTTACTGAATCTAATAACATACTGCAAATAAGTGAAATACTTAGGAATATTGATGAGGTTAATTAGATGTACATTTTAGAGTGTGATAAGAGATTCAATAAAAAATTGCCCATTCCCGATTTTTATTCAAGATTTTCCAGTATTTCTCAAAGCGATAAACTTAATATTATAATCATTAAGGAACAGTTCGATGATCCCACATTCAGATATCGGGGCTATAATATTATTCAAACCATGAAAAATAATTGCAAATATAACCTTAATTGTTTTCTTGTCAGAGAATTAAGTGAATTATATAATATTGCCAACAAGTTAAATTTAGTAATTATCCAAAGGGCATTATGGTCATTTGAGCTTGAAAGTTTTATACATTTTTTAAAAGATAATGATATTAAAGTTCTGTATGATGTAGACGATTTAATTTTTAATACTAAATATGTCCCTGATTATCTAAATAACATAGGTGCTAAAGATGAGGAGATGATTAGTCATTTTTTTGCACTTAGTCAACGATATCAATTAATCTTTGAAATGTGCGACGGATATATTGTAACTTCTAAAAAGTTACAGGATGAGATTATAAAAGATTATGATAAGCCTACCTGGGTATTTCACAACTATTTGAATCTCGAACAGGAAAGTATTTCAGAGGATGTTGTTAATTTAAAAAAGAACACCTATTTGAATGATAAGTTCATCATTGGATATTTCAGCGGTTCAAATTCTCATAAAAGAGATTTGGAAATTGCTGAGCAGGCATTAATTAAATTGATAAATAAATATGATGATGTCTATCTTAAGATTGTAGGAATTATGGACCTGTCTTCAGAATTAAAAAAATTAAAGGATGATGGGAGAGTTTTAATTTCCAAATTCGTTCCATATGAAAAACTGCAATATGAGATCGGTAAAGTTGATTTGAATATCATTCCTCTTCAAAAACATGATTTTAATGATTGTAAATCTGAATTGAAGTATTTTGAAGCCAGCATCGTCAATACCTTAACTTTAGCAACTGACAATATTGTCTATCAAAATTGTATTAAAGATGGCGTTGACGGTTTTTTGGCTGATGAATTGTCCTGGTTTGAAAAAATGGAATTCATATATCTAAATCACTATAAACTGCGTGATATTGCTGATAATGCAAGAAAAAAATGTTTAAAGGAATATGGGAGTAATGAGCAGGAAAGTCATCTTGAGAAAATGTATGATGATATTTTTGATGCATTAATTAAAAATTAGTTATTTTAATTAATTATTTGGGTAAAAGAATATGTATGATTTAAAGTATGAAAAGAAATTCAAAACAGAATTAAACATTCCCGATTTTTTTAACAGATATTCAAATTTATTGAATAGTGAAAAAATTAATATAATTATTATTAAAAACGAATTTGACCAGTCCACATTTAGATATAGGGCTTACAATGTAATTCAAACTATGAAAGATAATAAAAAGTATAATGTGAATTGTTTTCTTTATGAAGAACTCAATGAACTTTATTCCATTTTGGATAAATTTGATTTAGTTATATTGCAAAGGGCATTCTGGTCTTTTGAAATTGAGAGCTTTGTAACTATTTTAAAAGAGAATAATATTAAAGTAATCTTTGATATGGATGATTTAATATACAGTCCCCGTTATGTTCCTGAATATTTAAATAATGTTGGCAGGTATAATGAGGATTTCTTAAATTTATTTTTTTCATATTCCAAACGCCTTGAATTGATGGCTCAAATGTGTGATGGATTTATTGTAACTACAGAAAATCTTTCTAATTATATTAAAAAAGACTTTAATAAACCTGTTTGGATTTTTCATAATTATCTGAACTTGGAGCAGGAAAAGGTTTCAGAAAAAATAATTGAATTAAAAAAAGGTTCGTATTCAAATGAAAAATTTTTAATAGGATATTTTAGTGGTTCACCTTCTCATAAAAGAGATTTGGAAATAGCTGAATCTGCTTTATTGAAATTAATGGACAAATATGATGATATTTATTTAAAAATTGTAGGATTTATGGAATTCTCGAAAGAATTGCAAAAATTAAAGGATGATGGAAGAATCCTAATTTCTGATTTGGTTTCCTTTGAAGAACTGCAGTATGAGATTGGCAAGGTTGATTTGAACATTGTTCCTCTTCAAAAATATAAGTTTAATGCCTGTAAATCTGAATTGAAGTATTTTGAAGCCAGTATTGTTAATACCTTAACTTTAGCAACCGATATTGTTGTTTATCAAAATTGTATTGAAGATGGTGTTGACGGTTTTTTGACTGATGAATCTTCCTGGTTTGAAAAAATCGAATACATATATCTAAATTATCAAAATTTACAGGATACTGTTGATAACGCAAGAAATAAGTGTTTAAAGGAATATGGGAGTAAACTACAGGAGAATTCCCTTGAAAAAATGTATGATGAAATTTTTGATACATTGATTTGATGTGTTTGACCAAAAGATTATGGGGAATTCAGAAAAACATCCCGCTGAATCCCACATTTTTACACACGCAGTACCTGCAAAGTGATCTTTCGTCATGAATTGCGGTCATGCGGGGCTTACAGTAGTATTCTCCATTGGAATAGTGCACATCATCACTCTTATCATCTGAAAATGGATGAAGAGGCTTTTTAGCGATTAATGCCAGATATAGGGATATGTTTTCAGTAAAGCGTTTGGTCTCATCATCGCCTCCGGCATATCTGTCAAAATAAAATCCGATGTCTGCACGCATATTCTTGATGACGCCGTCCTTTATGTCAAAATCATCGGTGATTTTTCGGGCGAAAATCTCATCATAGACTTCTGAATTGTATTTGGCGAGCTTTTTGGTTAATGGATCTTTATACCTGGGGTCAGTTACCTTGTTTCTTAAATATTCGATGGGATATCCTTCCAGATCCTTTTTTATTAATGATAATAATTTTGATGCCTTCATAAAATACCTTTTTTGGAAAGTAACTCTCGAGGATTGTCAACAATCGCCTTCATTGCCTCATCATGTGTCAGTCCTGCACCCAAAGCGATTTGGTATGATTTTTCAAAGGTTATGATGTTGTCCGGTGAGTGAGTGTCAGTATTTACAAGCAGATTATTTCCCACTAAGCGTGCAATGTTTGCTACATGGCCGTTTCCTAAACAGTGTCCTTTTCTGGCTGAAATTTCCAAGTAGATGTCATTTTCCTTTGCTATTTCTGCTTCCTCAACTGTAATAAGTCCTGGATGTCCCAAAATGTCGACATGTTCTGACTCAACAGCTGCACGATTGGTTCCCGGTGTCACTGGTTCGTTCAATGTCTCCCCATGAACAACAACGATTTTAGCACCCAAATCCTTTGCGCGAGCGGCAATGCCGTCGATTGATTCGCATGGAGCATGGGTAACTTCAGCACCCAGAACAACGGTTATGTCCCAGTTGCTGTTGATGTCATCAATTGCATCCTGAATTGCAGGTATTGTATCAACATTTGACCAGTCCACATGGTCTGTTATTGCTATTGCCTCATGGTTCAGTTTCAATGCTCTTCTTGCAAGTTCTGATGGCAACAGTTCTCCATCACTGAATAAACTGTGCATATGTAAATCGATTCTTTTTGTCATATAATAATTTATATAGAATATAGGATATATATTTATATAACCTAAAAAATTTGAGGTATTAAAATGAAAGCAAAAGCAGTTAAAATGGCAGATGGTGTTTATTGGGTTGGTGTAATCCATTGGCACAGCAGAACTTTCCATGGTTATGGAATTCCAGGAACCACATATAATGCATATTTGGTATTCGGTGAAGAAAAAACCGTATTGATTGATAATGTTTACAGAGGAATGTTTGAACAGTTCGATGCAAGAGTAAAAGATGCATTCGAACAAGAGGGCAAAGATTTCAAAATCGATGTCTTTGTTCAAAACCACTCAGAAATGGATCATTCCACTTTCTTAAGACAAACAATTGAAGAATACAATCCTGATGCTGAAATCTATGCATCACAAAATTGTATAAACTTCCTTGAAGCACAATATCACAATTTTGGTGATTTAGAAATCAATGCTGTTGCAACTGGCGATGAACTGGACATCGGCGGAAGAACCCTTAAATTCATTTCCGCTCCAATGCTTCACTGGCCTGACAGCATGTTCACATTCCTAGCGGAAGAGGGCATTTTGTTTTCAAATGATGCATTCGGTCAGCATGTGGCTCATTCCAAAAGATTCGATGAAGATTATGACACAAACTACCTTCTCAGGGAAGCACAGAAATACTATGCAAACCTTGTGACTTTAGGCTCTCCTATGCTTAGGATGAAATTGGATGAATTGACCAACACAGGATTGATTAATGACATCAAGATGATTGCACCATGTCACGGTCAAATCTGGAAAACTCCTGCTCCAATCGTTGAGAAATACTCTGAATGGGGATCAGGTGTATGTAAGGATAAAATCACTGTCATCTTTGATACCATGCACCACTCAACAGAAAAACTCGCATACCAAATTGCTGAAGGTATCATGAGCGAAGGTGTTGAAGCTGTAATGTATTTCATGCAGGAAGACGGTCCGGATGATGTAATCACAGACATCCTTGACTCCAAGGCCATTGCACTAGGTGCTCCTACAATGATGAACAAGCCGTTCCCAAGAATAGGTAACATGATGTACTGGCTTGACTGTGTCAACTTCAAGGGAACAGGCAGCGAAAAAAGCGCTTTAATCTTTTCATCAAAAGGTTGGGGTGGAGGAGCTGTAGCCAAACTCCAACGTGACCTTGAAGAAGCAGGATTTACCGTAACAGATACACTGGATGTATTGTTCGTACCTGATGAAGATGTTTTAGCTGAAGCCTTTGAAAAAGGTGCTGAACTCGCTCGTTCAATTAAGGAATAGTCAACAGACTATTTCCCCTTATTTTTTTCATATTATGATTGTTGTTAATCGCAACTAAGGTGATTGTATGTCAAGTATTGTAATATATTTCTCAAGAAGCGGTGAAAACTACTTTGGAGGAGAACTCAAAAACATTGAAAAGGGAAACACTGAAGTGATTGCTGATTTGTTTAAAGTTGAACCGGCAGTTGAATATCCTGCAGACTACATGGAATGCATAGATGTTGCCCAAAAGGAACAGCAGGCAGATGCAAGGCCTGAAATCAGGGAAACTTTGGAAAGCATCGCCGAGTATGATACAGTATACATCGGATTTCCGAACTGGTGGGGCACATTGCCGATGCCAATGTTTACCCAATTGGAACAACTGGATTTTGCAGGAAAATCTGTAAAACCTTTTGTAACACATGAAGGATCAGGTTT
>CADBHR010000039.1 GCA_902794475.1 uncultured Methanobrevibacter sp.
AAATAAATTTACTCTGCAAGTTCTACATTGTCACTTTGACAGGACGGACAAACTACTTTTTTTCCAAGTCCCTTAAAGGAATTTCCACAGTCTTTACAATGGTATTTTTTGGTTTTCAATTTTTTCAAATCAATATCGGCCATTGGCCCTCCACTTGAACACATTATAAATCACCTGTTATATTATATATATTATATATTATTAATAGTTTAGTTTTCCAGTTTCTTTCGGGTTTCATTAATTCTTTCAAGTGTTTGTCTGTCATTGTCCAAATCAAATTTCAATTCTAAAAAATACAACAATTGATTGTATAACTTGTTTTTATCATACTCTTCAATCAATTCATTTAATGCATCTAAAATGAAAGGATTTGCTCCCAATTGAATGTTTTTGCCTGCAATAATGTCAATGCACTCATTCAGGGACAGTTCCATATTGTCGTTTTTTGACTGGATGAATTTGATTTCGGCATATGCAAGGGGGCTTGCCTCAAACTCCATGCTGTATATGTATAGTGCCAGGGCAGTTTTCATGTCGTTTTCTTCCACATAATAATATCCCAGGTTTCTGTAGCACCTTGCAATGTCCTGAGGATAATAGGCATATTTCAGTGCATCTGATGTGCGCAGGACATATTCATTGAATGTGTAAGTATGTATTTTGTATATTTCAGTCAGTTCCAGTATTATTCTTGATGAGACCGGATTGATTTTAATTGCTTTTTTCAGGTATTCCTCAGCCTTATCATATTGCTTGGACTCAAGAAGCAGAAATCCATAAACGTAATACAAATCAAGGAGGGGCTGATTGTCCGGAATATATCTCAGTTCCTTTTTCAGTCCGATATATTTTCTAAAGATCAGCTCTTCAAGCGGATTTGTAAAGTAATGATACTCACTTACCTTGTCATCTTCATACATTTCAGGAAATGTTTTCATGAATTCATCAAACTTTTTTAGAGGAGTTTCATAATTGCCGTTTTCAATATCAAAATAAATGTCGTTGAGAAGGTCAAGTATAGGATTTTCCCTTTCGGACATTTCAATGAACTCCTGCTTTTCATCATCGCTCAGGCAATCCCACATCAGGCGGGATATTTCCTTGATTATTTCCTTGTTGTATGGATGGTCCTTATAAATCTCTATTTGGTCGGATAAGTATTGTCTGTTCAAATCCTTATTTTCACCTAAGTTAGATTTAATTTCTTTTATAATTTTCTCGTACATTAACACACCTGAAGTTACTTTAATGGGCAATGTTTTTATATTACCTCTTACCTATTTATTAATGTATAAAAACTTAGTTTTATATTTTATTTAAAAAAATTTTAAGGTGATTATTAAATGGCAAATCAACCAATATTTATCCTTCCTGAAGGAACTGAAAGATATTCAAAAAGAGATGCTTTAAGAATGAATATCACTGCTGCTAAGGTATTAGCAGGTATTGTAAGAACTACACTCGGCCCTAAAGGAATGGACAAAATGTTAACTAGTTCATTAGGTGACGTAACCGTTACCAACGATGGTGCAACCATCATGAGAGAAATGGAAATCAACCAGCCTGCAGCTAGAATGCTTGTAGAAACAGCAAAAAAACAAGAAGAAATTGTTGGAGACGGAACCACTTCCGTCGTTGTTGTTGCTGGTGAATTATTATCCAAAGCTGAAGAGTTATTAGAAGATGGAATTGCAACATCTGTTGTTGTTAAAGGATACAGAAATGCAACCAAAAAGGCAGTGGAATTATTAAAAGAAATAGCAATTGATGCAGATGATGAGGAAACCCTTAAAAAAGTGGCAGTTACTGCAATGAGTGGTAAAGGTTCAGATTATGCAAAAGAGCACTTAGCCGATTTGGTTGTAAAAGCTGCATTAAGGATTAAGGAAGACGGCAAATCAGATATAGAAAACATTAATATCCAAAGGGTTTCAGGAGATTCTGTAGAAGATTCATTTTTAGCAGAAGGTATCATCATCGATAAAGCTCCAGTATCCAAAAACATGCCTAAGGATGTAAAAGATGCAAAGATTGCCATTATGAAATATCCTATTGAATTAAAAGATGTTAATACTGATACAAAAATTGACATAACCAGTCCTGACCAGTTTGAAGCATTCCTTAAACAGGAAGAAGACATGATTAAAGAGTTGGTCAACAAAGTCATAGACTCTGGAGTAAATGTATTATTCTGTCAAAAAGGTATTGATGATATGGCAGAACACTACCTTAAAAAAGCAGGAATCATGGCTTTCAAACGTGTTAAAAAATCTGACATGGAAAGAATCGAAAAGGCTACCGGTGCAAAACTTGTAACTGATATTGAAGATTTATCCGAAGAAAAATTAGGTTATGCAGGTCATGTATATCTTGATAAAATATTTGATCATGAATTGACTTTAATTGAAGAATGTGACAATCCGAAAGCTTCCTCAATTGTCTTAAGAGGAAGTACCCGTTATGTTACCGAACAAATCGCAAGGGCTCTTGACGATGCTTTAGGAGTAGTCGGAGCAACCATTGAAGAAGGTAAAGTTCTCATTGGTGGTGGAGCTTGTGAAATCGATTTGGTAAAACAGTTAAGGGAATATGGTGAATCTGTAAGCGGAAGAGAACAATTAGCTATTTTAAAATATGCTGAAGCTTTAGAGGTCATTCCAAGAACCTTAATCGAAAATGCGGGTTTGGACACCATTAACTTAATTGCTGATTTAAAGGCTGCTCACGAAGACAATCCATTCATCGGAATCAATGTATTTGAAGGTAAAGTTGTTGATATGAAGGATGCTGGCGTAATTGAACCTTTAAGAGTAAAAATCCAAGCTCTTCAATCAGCTGGTGAAGCTGCAGAAATGATCTTACGTATTGATGATATGATTGCAGCAAGAAATGCATTGAATTCTACCGGACCTGATGAGACCGGAAATGATGACAGTGGTATGCCTCCTATGCCTGGTGCAGGTATGGGCGGTATGGGCGGAATGCCCCCTATGATGTAAAATTTTTAAAAATTTTACATATTTTTCTTTTTTTTCATTTTTCATGCTTATTTTTTATAATGCTTTATTAAATGCATTGTTTTTCATTCTAATTCCTATTTATTTAATGATTTTGATTTGAATAACTTTTAAACGTGCCCTATTTTATATGATAACTATTAAAATAACAGTTTCTATTTTTATAATGTCAAGTTACTTTAAAAATAGTTTCATTCCATTTAATTATTTTATACTCAAATTCAAAAAGAATTTTTATTTATACCTAATTTTCACCATGTTTTAACTTTATTTTTGTAAATTAAACTCATTTGAAAGGATTTAGTAAATAAAAAGGTTTATATAAGATATTTGCAATAAATATAAGTTACAGTGAGATTTTTCTCGCTATGTTTAAAAAAATTGTTATGGAGGTAAATTAATTTGAACAAAAAAATATTGCTCACTTTGCTAATATTGTTTGTCGCTGTTCTATCACTCAGCGCTATTTCTGCAAGTGATGCTAATGTTACAGATTCGCATGCTATTAACTTAGTAGATGACACGTCAGATGTATCAGTCCCACTGGAGAATACTGCTGATTCATCAGAAATTTCTGTATCAAGTGATTCAAATGTTGATAATGATTCATCTAAAGTTTCTCTATCAAGTGAAGAAGTTTTAGAATCTGATGATTCAAATATTTTATCAACTAACTCGTCCAGTAATGATCTTTCAAGTAGTGATAATGGGGTTGCTAATCTTTCCGCATCAGATAGTGATGCAGTAATCAGCAACGATTCTTCAAAAATAGATGTATCTAAGACTATTACTGCAAAGGACATTACTAAATATTATAAAGGAAGCACTCAATATAGCGCAACTTTCTTAGATGCCTATGGTAATCCATTAGCGAATACTAATGTTGAAATTACTGTAAATGGTGTTTTATACACTCCAAAAACTAATGCGAACGGGGTGGCTTCTTTAGCAGTAAATCTTAAACCTGGAACCTATAAGGTTGTTGCGGTTAATCCTGCAACTGGTTATAGCTTAACAAGAAATTTTAAAATATTGTCTACCATTACTGCAAGTGACATTACAAAAATTTACACTGACAATAGGAAATTCACTGCAACATTCTATAAAAGTAATGGTAAAGTTTTAGCTAATAAAAATATTAAGTTTAAGATTAATGGAAAAACATACAAAGTAAAAACAAATAGTAATGGTGTGGCTAGTTTATCTTTAACCAATCTTAACAAAGGCACATATAAAATAATATCTTATAACACAGATGGTTTAACTAAAACAAATAAGGTTAAAGTTATCACATACACAACTAGTTCATTAACCACTAAAACTTACACTTTCCTTAAGAGCGATACTAAAAAAATCAAAGTTAAATTACTTAACGGATTAGGTTATGCTCCTGGAAAAGGAAAAATTATCAATTTCAAAATAAATGGAAAATTATACTCAGCGAAAACAAATGCAAATGGTAATGCTGCAATCAAGTTGCCATCCTTAAGCGCTGGAGTATACACTGTTAAATATAAATTTGCAGGAAATGTATATTATAAAAATTCTGTCGCATATGACAAAGTATATATTATAACTACTAAAAACCCTACTTTCACAGTTAAAAGTACAACCTCATTTGGTCATGGTGCAAACACACCATTTAAAGTTGCTTTAACTGCAGGTAAGGTTCCTTTAGCAAAAAGAACTGTTACTCTTACATTGAACGGTAATACATATACCAAAACTACAGACGGCAACGGTCTTGTATCTTTGCCTATTAACTTAGCTATTGGTAAATACACTGTTACCTATAAGAATAAGGCTGAATCAAACGTAAACTCTAAAACCGGTTCTACAGCCATAACAGTTAAGGAAAGAGCATCTACTTCATTAACATGGAAAAGTGGAACTTCTTTCAATCAAGGTACACAGACCTATAAAATTTTATTGAAAGATTCAAATGGTCAGGCTTTAGCAAACAAGAACGTTAAGTTGACTGTAAATTCCAAGACTTACACTGCCACCACATCTTCAAGTGGTTATGCAACATTCACTGTTAGTGTAGGTGCTGGAACTTTTACTGTTTCATATTCATTCGCCGCAGACAATGATTATCTTTCATCAACAGGTTCCACCAAAATCGAATCCAAAAAAGTAGTCTCTTCAAATGGTTACGGATATTGGGTTTTCGGAGCTGACATGAAAAATGTTAATCTGAACACTTTGGCATCTCAGGGAACCACCGACTTGTTCTTGAACTTCTATGCATTTACTGCTCATGGTCAAAGTGCCGTGGAATCTTGGATTGCAAGTGCCAATAAGTTGGGAATGAGAGTTCATATATGGATGCAGGCATTCTATGAGGGTGGCTGGGTTAATCCAGTTAAAAACGGTTCTCCAAATCAGGCATTCTTCAATCAAAAAATAGCTGAAGCTAAAAAATATGCTAAGGTCAAAGGTGTTTCAGGTATACATATCGATTATATAAGATATCCTGGAAATGCATATGCAACTTCTGGCGGTACTGCAGCAATTAACAGTTTTGCAAAACAAATTTCTGAAGCTGTTCATGGAATAAATTCAAACTTAATTGTTTCATGTGCTTTAATGCCTGAAACAACTGATAACAAGTACTATTATGGTCAGGACATGGATACTCTCAGTAAATACATGGATGTAGTTATTCCTATGATTTACAAGGGTAATTACAACTCAGGCACTTCATGGATTAAAACCACTACTAAATGGTTTGTAGATCATTCCAATGGTGCTAAAGTATGGGCTGGTTTGCAAGGTTATGTCTCTGATGACAATACTGCTAAATTATCTGCTTCTGCAATCAAAACTGATTCACAGGCAGCAATCAATGGTGGAGGAGCTGGTGTAATCATATTCAGATGGGGTCTTACCAATTATGTTAATTTTAAATCATTAACTGGATATTTGGCATCTTCTGAGCCTATTGTATTTGATGAATCAACAACTGATGATGTGTCAACTGATGATGTGTCAACTGATACAACAACTCCATCAAATGCTACAGCTACAACTGCAACTTCATCAGCAGGCACCATATCTATTGCAAATATTATTGCCGGTGCCAAAACCGTCAAATCATATTATGAGACTAACAAGAAGGTACCTACCAGTGTTAGTGCTGGCGGACAGACATTCACTGTTCCGGAATTCCTATATTTGATGTCACAAGCAATTTATCAACTTGGAAATTCCAACACTAAGGATATTGCTATTATAAAAGGCGTTGCAAATCCGGAATCTCCTTCCGGTGATGCTATTAATGAGGAATTATATACTTCTGATTATTTGACTGTTGCTAAGAACTTGGCTAACTATATTGTCAAAAACAATCAGGCTCCTAATTATGCCTCATCTGCTGTAGGTAATATTATTTACTCTGAACTTGTCGATTCATTTTCACGTATACTTGCATTTTATGGCAACAACAATAACTTAATGCCAAATTATGTCACTATCGTATATGGATCCACTAGTAGCGGTAGCAGCAGTAGCGGTTCTGTTTCAATTACTGGTGCTGGATTGAATGAGAAAAATACATTGTCTGATGTAAGTGCTTATTTAAAAGCTACTACCAATTGTCCAATTACCAATTCTGCGATTAAAAGCACTGTTAATTCTTTAATAAGTGGTTTAACAACAACTAAAGAAAAAGCAGTGGCAATATACAACTACGTAAGGGATAAGATATCATACAGTTTCTATTATGATACAAAATATGGTGCTGCAAGCACTTTATCCTATAAGACTGGTAATTGTGTAGACCAAGCTCATTTGTTAGTTTCCATGTATAGGACTGCAGGTATTGCGGCAAGATATGTTCACGGAACTTGTGTATTCTCTAGTGGAAGCACTTATGGACATGTTTGGGTTCAAGTGTTGGTTGACAATGTATGGACCTGTGTAGATCCTACAAGTTCTAGAAATTCATTTGGAGTAATAAATAATTGGAATACTAAATCATTTTCTTTAAACAGCAGATATGCTAGTTTACCATTCTAATTATTTTTTTCTTTTTATTTTTTTTAATTAATCTTTATTTTTTTTTAATTTCTTCTATTTTTATTTAGGTTTACCCAAACTTTTTTATACTGTTATTTATATAACATATATTAATATAAATGTAGGTGACTTTCATGGCTGAAGCTAAAATAAGTGAAAATATTGAGGAATATTTAGAAGTTCTCTATCGTAATGGAAGTAATGGGGAACAGGTTTCCACAACACAATTATCAAAAGAGTTGGGAATTGCACCTGGGAGTGTAACCCAAATGCTTAAAAAACTAGAAGATCTCGGTTACATTACATACACTCCTTATAAGGGAGCTACATTAACTGATGAAGGTATGCAAATAGCTCAAAAAATCACTAGAAAACATAGGATTTTAGAAAAGTTCTTATTGGATGTCCTAAAGGTCAAGGAGGAAAATATTCACGATCAGGCTTGTGAAATGGAACATACATTATCTGATGAAGCGGAAAGGGCAATATGTACTATGCTGCATCACCCGGATTTATGTCCTGATGAAAATGTGATTCCTGCATGTAATTTTGATTTTGGCAGTTGTCAAGAATGTTTCTCTCAAAAGGACTTTGATCAAGTCATGAACCGGAAATTTAATTTGTTATCAGTTTCCGAGTTAACTGGAGATGCTGAAGGAACCATCTCATTCATTCGCGGAAATAGTGAATTATTGGATGAAATTACTGATAAGGGCGTGAAAGTCGGTCAGCATCTAAAATATGAATTCACTGACAACACTTTGACTAATAATTATTTCGTTGAAATTGAGGGTAATGAGTTAAACATTTCATCAGAAATGGCTAATAATATTTTTATTAGAGTTTAACTTTTTCATCTCTTTTTTTTACAAAAATTTTATATAATATTTCTTTCAAAATAATAAGCATTAAATATAATTTATTTCTTTTTGCGGTGTTTTAATGCGTGGAGATTTATCAAACGATATTGTTTCAATTAAGATTGAAGAGGGAAGCAAAAGACCGATAGCTTTACATGAAAAGAGCAAATTCGGCAAAATTGAATCAGATTTCCTGCATCTTTCATTAATTGAGGCCTGTTATCTGCAGGAGAAGGGTCGTTTAAATATCTATGAGGAGGATGTCAAATGCACTGTCGGCTATTTGATTGACCTTTTAAAAGAACAGGAACTTTACGGCAAGTATGTTGTTTATCGTGATTTAAAAGACCGTGGTTATGTTATTAAAACTGGTTTTAAATATGGCACTGAATTTAGATTGTATAATCGTGGAGGCGGTCCGGGTCAGGGACATTCTGATTATCTGGTCAAAATCATCTTTGAAAATTATGATATCAATGCGCTTGATTTTGCAAGTTATGTGAGAGTTTCACACGGCGTTAACAAGAAACTTCTTTTGGCAATCGTTGATGAGGATTTTGACATAACCTATTACAATGTCGAATGGACAAGACCATAAGTTTAATTAAAGAAATCATTTATATTTTAATATGTTTTTATATTTACTATAATAATTTTTAATCGTAAATTTAATTTAACATTAGTAGTGGTGATAAAATGGCAGATTTAATAGATCCATGGGCATCATTCAGCCTGGATTATGACAAGTTAGTTAATCAATTTGGTATTGGTAAAATTTCAGATATTATTGGAGACGTTAAGGCCCCTCAAAGACTGATGAAAAGGGGAGTTATCTTTGGACATAGGGAATTTAATGAAATAGTTAATTTAATTAATCAAAATAAGGATTTTGCAGTGGTAACTGGTATGATGCCAAGTGGACAGATGCATATTGGCCATAAGATGGTTGTTGACCAGATTAAATGGTATCAGGATATGGGGGCAATGCTGTCCTTGCCAATTGCCGACCTTGAAGCATATGCGGCACGTGACATGAGCTTTGAAAAGGGCCGTGAAATTGCCGTAAATGAGTATCTGACAAATTGGATTGCATTAGGCCTGGACCTTGAAAAGGATAATGTCAATGTTTATCTTCAATCTCAAAATAACCTATTAAAGAATTTGGCGTTCAAAGCTTCAATCAAAACTAACTTCAGCCAATTAAAGGCCATTTATGGATTCGAAAACTCAACAAATATTGCACATGTTCAGGCACCTTTATTCCAGGTTGCCGACATTTTGCTTCCTCAGATTGAAGAGTTTGGAGGTCCAAAAAAGGTTGTTGTTCCTGTTGGAATTGATCAGGACCCTCATATCAGATTAACAAGGGATATTGCACATAAACTCAATGAGGAGGAAGGATTCATATCTCCTGCTTCAACATATCACAGGTTCCTGACTGGCTTGACCGGTGATAAGATGAGCAGTTCAAAGCCTGCAACTGCAATTTATCTCAATGATGATACTAAAACAGCTGTCAAAAAGGTCAAATCTGCTAAAACCGGTGGACGGGAGACCTTAAAGGAGCAAGAGGAATTGGGCGGTGAAGTAGACAAGTGTGTAATCTATGAAATGCTTCTGTATCACTTCATTGATGATGACAATGAGCTTGAAAAAATCAGGCATGAATGCTTGAACGGAACATTGAGATGCGGAGAGTGCAAGGTCAGAACCGCCGAGCTGATGGAAGAGTTCATGGACGACTTGCATGAAAAACAGGTTGATGCAAGAGAAATTGCCAAAACATTGATATGATTCTTGAAGAAGTCAAATCTGCATTCAATGAAAATAAATTGGCTATTTATGTATCGATAGCTATTTTATTCATTTCTTTGGTATTGGGCTATTTTTTGGAGCCTCATCTATATGGATATTTCAATCCTGTAGTTGAGGATTTAACCCACAAAGTCCAGCAGGGCACTATCAAATTAACTTTTCAGAGCATATTTCTTAATAATATCAAGATTGTATTTACAATGTTCATATTTGGAGTAACCTGTTTCTTTTCAGGAGTGATACTTGGATTTAATGGATTTTTTGCAGGTTACTATGTTGCCACAACAGACGATATGTTGGTGACAATGCTTTTGATCGTTCCTCATGGCATTTTTGAGTTTTCATCATGCATATTGGCTTGTGCATCAGGTTTTGTCTTATTTAACTTTTTGTTCAAGTTCCTTAAAACTTTGAATAGGCAGGATAATGGTCCAGTCAAGGAGCTGTTGTTAAATTCATTTGACGCAAGCTCTGATAAATTAAAACAGGCAATAACCTTGCTGATTATTGCTTCAATATTAATGGCAATCGCAGGTTTTGTTGAAGTGTATTTGACCCTTCCGATTGCGGAATTTTTATATTCCTTTTTAACTTAAATTTAAATAAAATTAATTAAAAAGATATAGATAGTGATTTTTTATGATAAGATGTGTTTCTTGTGGAGAAGAATATGATGACGATGAAGTAATCTACACCTGTGAAAAGTGTGGATCCGTACTTGAGCTCGTCAATGAGATTGATGTTTCAAAAAACATTTTTGATGGTAGAAGAGATAATTTATGGAAATTTAAAGAGTGCATTCCTGTAGATGAGACAAAAATAGTCTCTCTTGATGAAGGGGGAACTCCATTCTGCAAATGTGATAAATTGGGTGAAGAGCTTGGAGTGAACCTATATGTTAAAGTTGAAGGATCCAACCCAACCGGAAGTTTCAAGGACAGGGGAATGACTGTAGGTATGACAAAGGCAATGGAATTGGGAGTCCATACCGTAGGATGTGCTTCAACAGGTAACACTTCCGCATCACTTTCAGCTTATGCTGCACGTGCAGGATTACGTTGTATTGTATTTTTACCATCCGGTAAGGTCGCACTTGGAAAATTGGCACAGGCCATGTTCCATGGAGCTGAAGTAATGTCAATCAATGGAAACTTTGATGAGGCTCTTGAGGCCATGACTGCCCTTGCATTAGAAAAACATCTTTACTTATTAAATTCAATTAACCCGTACAGATTGGAAGGACAAAAAACCATAGGTTATGAGATTGTCCGTGATTTAGGATGGCAGGCTCCTGACAGAATCATTTTGCCGGTTGGTAATGCAGGTAACATTTCAGCTATTTGGAAGGGTATTAGTGAATTCTATGATGCTGGATTCATTAAAGATCTTCCGATGATGATAGGTATTCAGGCGGAAGGTGCATGTCCTGTTACAAATGCATTTAAAAAAGGAGACAGACGTGTTGTACCTGTAGAAAATCCAGAAACTATTGCAACAGCAATACGTATTGGTGCTCCGGTCAGTGATATTAAAGCCTTAAATGCTATTTATGATTCAAACGGTTATTCCGAAACAGTATCTGATGAAGAAATCCTTGATGCACAAAAATTACTTGCAAGAACAGAAGGTATTGGTGTTGAACCAGCATCAGCTGCTTCCATTGCAGGTCTTAAAAAACTTGTGGATGAAGGAGTAGTTGACAAAGGCGAAACCATCACTTGTGTAGTTACTGGACACTTACTTAAAGATCCTAATACTGCTATTGATGCATGTACTCAACCTACACAGGTTGATGCGGATATAGATACTTTAAGAGAGATTTTGATGAACAAATAAATATTGCTTTAAATCTCTTTTAATTTTAATTTTTTCTTTTAATTCTGTTATATTCGAACAAAATTTATATCATGGTTAGATTTGTTGAAATTTCTAAAAATCACCGATGCATTACCAATAGATTTATATATAAGCAAATTAAAACTATTATTAACCAAGTTAAATGTGAGGTGTAATAAATGAGTGAATTACCAATTGCTCCTGTAGGCAGAGTCCTCAAAAATGCTGGTGCACAAAGAGTAAGTGATGATGCAAAAGTCGCTTTAACCGAAGCAATCGAAGACTACGGTAACGAAATCGCACAAAAAGCTGTAGGATTTGCTCGCCACGCAGGCAGAAAAACCGTAAAAGCTGAAGATGTAAAATTAGCAATTAAATAGATTTGCTGATGATCATTTTCTAGATAGTAAGTAATTACTATCTTTTTACAAATTTTTTTTTATTTTTTTTGAATTAATTTTTTAAGCGCAAAATTCTACTTATTTTAAGCTATTTTTACAAACATTTATATACTATGCTGACTAATTTAATATTGTCTAGTTCTCTAGAATTATTTCATTAATTACTAAATTTTTATTTTTAGTTTTGCTAAAAATTATTGAAATTCAGAAGTATTTGTTATTGAAAGTCTAATCCCTCTATTTTTTCTTATGGGATTATATTTAGTGATATATGAATTATTCAAGAATTAGTATTATTAAAAGCTATTAGATTACTCTATAGAAATTTGGAGTAGTTTAAAAGCAATATTAAATAATATTATGATTCAAAATGGATTATAATATCTGCCGATGGATGGCAATGCCAGATGAAAAAGGAGGTATATATTATGGCAAACATTTATGTAAAATTTGAAGTTGTTATTGCAGAAGATGTTGATCCTGCTGAAATCGTTGCACACATTCCTGTATTAGCTGATGAAAAAGAAATTCCTTACGTATACTTACCAACCAAAGAACAAGTAGGTGTAGCTGCTGGTTTAACTGTTGGTACTGCTTCCGCTTGTATTGTTGATGCTGGTGACGCTGAAGCTGCTGTAGCTGAAATCGTAGAAAAAGTTGCTGAATTAAAAGAATAAATAAATTCTTTTAAGGATTTTTACGGTGATTTAAATGGAAGAAGGAACTCCTGCTGAAGTCATTGAAGTTTTAAAAAGAACTGGAATGACTGGAGAGGTTATGCAAATTAAATGCAGAATCCTCGATGGTAGAGATAAAGGAAGAATTTTAACAAGAAACATTATGGGTCCTGTAAGAAAAGGCGACATTTTAATGTTACTTGATACAATTAGAGAAGCTAAAGAAATTAGAACTCCTTAAGAAGGTGTAAAAGCATGAGAACTTGTTCATTCTGTAATAAAGAAATAGAAGAAGGTACAGGAAAAATGTACGTTAAAAGAGACGGTTCAATTTATTTCTTTTGTAGCAGCAAATGCGAAAAAAATATGATTAAACTCGGAAGAGTTCCAAGAAAAGTTAAATGGGTTAAACAATGATTCAAAAAAGTTTTGTAATGATGAAACCAGACGCTGTTCAAAGACGTCTCATGGGTAAAATATTATCCCGTTTTGAAGATAAAGGTCTTCAAATCGTAGCATGTAAATTAATTCAAATTGATGAAGATTTAGCAAAAACTCATTATGGAGAACACGCTGAAAAACCATTTTTCCCAAGTTTAGTTGAATACATTACTTCTTCACCATGCCTTGCTATGGTAATTCAAGGAGAAGAAGCAATTACTACTATTAGAAAAATTGTTGGAGCAACCAATCCTTTAGAAGCAGATCTTGGAACTATTAGAGGAGATTTTGGTATGGATACCGGAAGAAACATTATTCATGCATCAGATGCTCCTGAATCTGCAGAAAGAGAAATTGGTCTTTTCTTTAATGAAGATGAAATTTGCGATTATCAGATTATTGATAATGATTTAATTTATGAATAAATTTAGATTTTAAAAGTTTTATTATTAAAGAAGATATTATGAAAATCAGATCCCCAATTGTATCAGTTTTAGGACATGTAGACCACGGAAAAACTACATTATTAGATTATATTAGAGGTAGTGCTATTGCTGATAAGGAAGCAGGTGGTATTACACAACATATTGGTGCTACAGAAATCCCAAATGATACTATTGAAGAAATCTGTGGGAATTTTATATCACGATTAACTATCAAAGATTTAATACCGGGTTTGTTCTTCATTGACACTCCGGGTCACGCTGCATTTACCAGTTTAAGAAAACGTGGTGGTGCCTTAGCGGATTTAGCTGTTTTAATTCTTGATATTAATGAAGGTTTTAAGCCTCAAACATATGAAGCAATAAATATTCTCAAAATGTATAAAACTCCTTTCATTGTTGTTGCAAACAAGATTGATATGATTTTTGGTTGGGAAACACATGAAGGTGCTTCTTTTAAAGAATCTTTCAATCAGCAAGCTCCAAGTGTACAGCAAACTTTAGACACAAAGGTCTATGAGATTGTCGGTACTCTTCACAAGGAAGGATTCCAATCTGAAAGATTTGACAGAATCAGTAATTTCGCTTCACAAATCAGTATTATTCCAATCAGTGCTAGGTCAGGTGAAGGAATTATTGAAGTTTTAGCAATGCTTTTGGGTCTTGCTCAAGAATATTTAACCGAGCAGCTTGAAATTAATGAAGATGCTCCGGCTAAAGGAACAGTATTGGAGATTAAGGAAGAAGTCGGATTAGGTCTCACTATTGATAGCATTATTTATGATGGTGTTTTACGAACTAATGATGAAATAGCTTTGATGACCTCTTCAAATGAGGTTCTGACAACTAAAATCAGGTCTATTCTAAGACCGCTTCCACTTGAGGAAATGAGGGATTCCAAAAAGAAATTCCAAAAGTTCGATGAAGTGGTTGCAGCTGCGGGTATCAAAATAGCCGCTCCAAATTTAGATGACGTAATTTCAGGTTCTCCATTAAGGGTATTGAATGATGAGGAGGATGTGAAAGAGGAGATCTTAAAGGAAATTGAGGATATCACAATCAGCACTGATGATGAAGGTGTTCTGGTTAAAGCCGATACTTTAGGTTCTCTTGAAGCTATTGTCAAGTTACTCAAGGAATTGGACATTCCTATTCGTGAAGCCGATATTGGTGATGTAAATCGTAGAGATATTATTAATTCATCTATTGCCTTAAATGAAGATGATGCACACGGTGCAATCATTGCTTTTAATGTAAATGTCAATCCTAATTCCCAGGAAGATTTGGAGAATTCAGATGTTCAACTATTCCATGGTGATGTAATCTACCAGATTATTGAAGACTATGAAGCATGGATTGATGAAATGGAACAAGCCAAGAAAAAGGCATTTTATGATGCCATTATTAAACCTGCAAAATTCATGTCTTTGCCTAAGCTAGTTTTCCGTCAGAGCAAACCTGCCATTATTGGAATTGAATCTATTAGCGGTACAGTTAAACAAGGTCAAAGTTTAATCAATAAGAATGGCGAATATGTTGGTGTTATAGCCAGTATGGAAGATAAAGGTGAAACATTACCTTCTATCCCTAGAGGTCAAAGGGTTGCTATGGCAATTAAAGATGCTATTGTCGGAAAGCATTTTGATGAAGGGGATGAATTATATGTTGATGTTCCGGAAAAACATTACAAGTTCATTGAAAGAGAATTTAAGGATAAGTTAACTGAAGATGAATTTGAAACTTTATATGAATTTGTCGAAATTAAACGTAAACAAGATCCAGATTGGGGTAAATTTGGTCTTTTTGAATAATAAATTTATTGTTATAAAAATTATGGAGGAATACCATGGCATTCAAAATTGTTGTGTCTCAAAAAGCTGAAACTTGGCATTCAAAATTGTTGTGTCTCAAAAAGCTGAAACTTATCAAATGGAAGTTGAAGATGCTAAAGCACTTAACGGTTTAGTCATCGGCGATGAATTTGATGGTTCTATTGTTGGTTTAGATGGTTACACTTTAAAAATAACTGGTGGTAGTGATAAAAACGGTTTCACCATGAAAAAAGATGTTCCAGGTACCAGAAGAATAAAAAGTTTATTAACTGGTGGTACAGGATATCATCCAAAAGCAGATGGTGTTAAAAGAAGAAAAACCGTTAGAGGAAACACTATTGCTGATGATATAGTACAAATCAATACTGTAGTTACTGAAGCTGGTAGCAAATCAATAGCTGATATTCTTGGTGCTGGTGAAGAAGAGGAAGAATAGTTCTACTATTTTTCTCATTACTTTAA
Organism: uncultured Methanobrevibacter sp.; assembly: GCA_902794475.1. GTDB lineage: Archaea > Methanobacteriota > Methanobacteria > Methanobacteriales > Methanobacteriaceae > Methanocatella. The sequence goes on from CADBHR010000039.1 coordinate 15,805, forward strand.
CTTATAATAAAAAG
>CADBHR010000040.1 GCA_902794475.1 uncultured Methanobrevibacter sp.
TATTTCACGCAAATTGGTTCCCAGTGATTCTTTAAAGCTGTTTTATGATGAACATGTTGATGTGATATTTTTGCTAAATTATGGAAAATCTGATGTGACCGGTCAGGTTTTTGGATATAAGGTTTATAATCATTTTATCGGGAAAATTTCTGACAATGATGTTCCGGTGATTCAGATTGAGCGTCCCGGAGAAACTGACGGTAGCATAATCCCATGGAATAATGATTTGGAAATTGCTCATGAGTTGTCTCAAAAATTGGATTTGGATATTGTAACTCCTCAGGAAGTTTATGACAATCACATTAAGAATGATGATGCTGGTGTTGACCAAAGAATCGTCCATGGTGTCAGTCCCGGCGAGAATATTATGGTCAATAGCGTAGTCATTGGAAAGACCAACTCCGATAAGCTGACATTGATTGCAAAGGATAATCACATTGTCGATATTGTCGGGGGCGAACTTAAAGCCCATGGATTGGAAAAGCTTGGGGAAGTTAACCTTGAAAGTGCAATCATAAAAACTGGCCTTTTAAGGCATGCAAAGGTCACTCCGAGAGTTATTTCTAAGGAAAAACCAAACGATTTTGTTGTTTCTTTTCTTGATCATGCCGGTGAGGATGTTTATAAGTTTAGAAATTCCAGTCTTGTTATCACTGTAGGTGATGACACTACATTGATCTCTTCAGATATTCTGTACCGATTTGATATACCTGTAGTTGGAATAACCGATGGTGATTTGGACAAGGTTGTGGAAGATGGATTCAAGGTTAAAAATTCAATAATCTTTGAAGTTGAAAGCGGTTTTGATGACATCATCGGCCATGATATTAAAAATGAGATCTTTGATGGCAAACAGGAATCATATGATTTTGCAGGTATTGATGATGTAAAGGTAAAAATTGAAGAAATTATAAAAAATATTAACTGCAAATATAAAATTAATTATATTGATTAAAACTGGGATGTGTAAAATTGGATTTTAAAAATCTTGTTAGAGAAATTCAAGAATTTAAAGGAGTCACCCGTAAAAGCTCAATAGATAATGTCATCTCCCTTTTGAAGGAATCATACAATGTTTCAGGTAATGTTGTCATAGATATTGGGGATGATGCTTCAGCTATTGATATTGGAAACGATCAGGTAATGCTCATCGCTGCAGATGGGATATGGGGAGACATTATGAATGTAAACCCTTATTGGGCAGGCTACTGTTCTGTGCTTGTAAATGTAAATGATATTGCAGCAATGGGTGGAAAACCTCTGGCAATGGTTAACATAATGTCAATAAGCAATGATGATATTTATGAAGATTTATTGAAGGGAATCAAGGATGGATGCTTGAAGTTTGGCGTTCCGATGGTGGGAGGACATCTGCATCCTGACGGAGAGGTTGATTCCCTGGGAGTTGCGATTGTAGGAATTGCAAAGAAAGATAAAATCATAACCAGTTTTGGGGCTGAAGTTGGAGACAGGATAATTGTTGCGATTGACCTTGACGGCAAGCCTCATGAAATGTTCAGCTTAAATTGGGATACCACATACGATAAGGATGCGAAGCTTGTTCAGGACCAGATTACTGCAGTTCAATACTTGGCTGAAAATGATTATATTAAATCAGGCAAGGACATTTCAAATCCTGGAATTTTAGGAACATTGGAAATGTTGCTCGAAACTTCCCAAAAAGGTGCTGTAGTCAATTTGGAGGATATTCCAAGAAATGAAAGTGTGGAATGGGCGGATTGGCTCAGATCATATCCGGGTTCAGGTTTTGTATTTACAGCTTCAGAGGAATACTGCGAATACATTAAGGAATATCTGTCAAGATTTTCAATTGAAGCGGAAGTGGTCGGCGAAGTAACAGACTCCAACAGCCTTTATCTCAATTATCAGGACCAACAGGCGGAAGTGTTTAATCAAGATAAGAATCCGGTTTTCATATTTAGATGAGGGGATATAATGGATGTAGGCAGAATCATCTTAAATTCTTTTAGATATCCTTTTAGGAACCTTGCTAAATTACCTCTTCTTTTTCTTCTATTTATTTCAGTGGCCATTGTGCCGATTGGTATGGCTATTGATAATAAATATATAATTGTTTTGGGTGTAATAGCATTCTTTGCATTTATTTTAATTGTGCCGGGATATTTGTTGTCTATTGTCAGAACAGGTTCAATAGGATCTTCCATGTTTCCTTCCTTCAATCTGGTGGACAACATTTTCGATTCAATTAGGGTATTGTGCCTAAGGATTGTTTACATGATTGTACCTGCTACCGTATTTTTCCTTGTTTTAGCCACATTGGGTCCGACAAGCATGGATTTGCTCCGTAACTTCCAGATTCATACTTTTTTAGCGACTGTAGGTATGATAATACTGCTGATTTTAGTCACATATATTGTATTTGAATTTTTATTGTTTTTTGCAAAAGCAAGAATGGCATACTTCAATAGCTTGTCTGAAGCTTTAAAAATCAATAAGGTAGTTGGTGACATTAGAAACCTAGGTATAGTCAATATAATCAAATGGGCAATCATAATGCTGGTATTGATGGGTGTCATTTCATTTGTCACATCATTCGTATTGTCCATTCCATATGTCGGATTTTTAATATATGTAGGTATTGTCATTCCATTAATCGAAAGTATTGCCAATTATTCCATTGGATTGTTATATTCCAATATAGCTGAAAATTATAATGATTTGGATAGGTTTGAAAGGGAATTCAAAAGATTAAAATATAAAAATTAGGGATTGCACTGCTTGCAGGGCACATATCCCTGATTGACTGCATCGTCTCTGCTTGAAAAGAATACTTTGTTGCCTTCAGACATTTTGCTCACGCTGGTGCAGCTTGCTTCATGGAATTTTCCAGAATTTGCATTTCCAACATAGTTTGCTGAATCTGATGAGCTTGTAGACTCGCTACTTGTTGGATGGGAACTTGATGAAGAGGAGCTGTGTGTGTCTGCCACATGTGTATTGCCGTTTGCCCATTCATATGGATAAAATTCACTTGGGGGCATGTACATGATTTCAGCAAGACCTTCCTTTAGAAGCATTTCATTAACGTTTTTTCCGCCAACAATTACGACGCCCAATGTACGGCCATAGCGGTCTGAATGTTTTGAATCGTCAATGTCGATGCCCACTTCCTTATTAAGGCATAATTTCTGGACAAAGTTTTTTGATGTTATGTAACCTTCAACACCTCTTTCTGGAGTGTTTACTCCTACAAAACGCACTTTTTCACCATTGTCCAAATAGATTGTATCTCCATCAACCACGTGTGTGCAAACAGCCTTTTCCTCAACGTTGCAGCTTGTATCCTCGTATTTGTTTAAGATATCTGATGCTGACAAATCGTAGTACTTGGAACTTGGAATGTTGTGTGAAAAGCCTGTTCCTGTGTATGCACTGGCGATTGATATTGCTCCGGCAATAATAATCAGGATTATCAGTAAAGAAAAGATATGTCTTTTTTTAATTTCCATAAATTTCCCTCCATTAATATAATTGTTATAACTTTGTGTTAATATAATTTTCCAAATCAAATAAATAATTATTTTATAGTAAAACATCAAATATATATAATATTAAAAATTCTTATTGGAGATTGTATGTTAATTAAAATTAATGGAGAAGAAGTGGAAGTGGCAGATGGTTCAACAATTCAAGACGTAATTGCTGAAACAAATGCTCCTTATACTCCAGGAAGTATTATTTGCTTAATAAAAGGTAAAAAGGAACTGGAAAAGAATATTAGCAAGTATAAAATTAAAACAAACAAGGGTTCAATAATAATTCAGTTAGACGAATCAGAGGAGGCAAAACCTCTTATTGATGTGTGGAAAAATCAATATGAGGAGTTTGTTGATTTGGATATTCGATGGTCCACTCCAACAGAAGTGGCTGTTGGTCCTATTGTCACTGATTTGGAGCCCACTTCAGAAGAACATAAATATTTCGAAGGAGATGTTGTTTTAAGTTTATCTAGTTTTAGTAATGAGTCAACTCATTTGATAATGCTTAAGGAAAACACTACAAATGTCTATAGTGTGCCTCCATTTAATAAAGGTATTTTTGCCCGAATTATTGGTGGTAAGAAAACGTTGGACAATTTGACAGACGATGATAAGGTTACAGGCATTGAACCAATCATTGAAAGAAGCACAACAACCGATAGTGCTTCAGTATCCGATTTAAGTACAGTTTTACAAGAAGGTAATGAATTATACACTTATATTTCATTTGAAATCGATGAAGACTCTCCGGTTTGTGTGGAACATTTATTTTCAATCATTAAAGATGGCAGAATCAAAGTTTCATATGATAGCGAATCATTCATTGGTTTTTATGACTTGGCAGGTATAATCAAACCTAAGGAAGATACTACCTTGAGAAATAGGGGAACAATAACCGTTAGAAATAATGGTGTAGGTGTAGGAAAATTATTCATTTATCGTGAAAACAGAGTTTTAACTCCAAATCATACTACTGTTGGTCATATTGTAAATGGTATGGAGATTATTGATATTGCAAAGGAAAATGATTTCATTACAGTTAAATCCGAACAACAAAGATTAATGCTATTGAGTAAAACTCAAAAAGAAGCTACAGAAATGTTATCTGCTGTTGGTGTTGAGCACATGATAGACGGTTTGGTTGATGATGATGCAATAATTGTCGAACAGACTCCAAAACATACAATTGATATCTTGAAAGAAGGCCAGGTTATTACTAAAGCGGTTAACAAAGAGGATTTATGCACTATTAAATTTGCAGATAATGCTCCAAGGTCTGTAAAGTACTTTAAATTCCTTTCTGGACTTTTGGAAAATCCTGTTGGTAAAATTAAAGTTCACTTTGCAGTGCCTGGAATGCATATTGTTATCTTTGAAGGGGATAAAAAATTAGCTAAGGGTTTAATTCCTGAGAATAACCCTGTAGATAAGGTAATTAGGGGCCAAATAGGTATTACAAACATGGCTTCAAAAAGTGCCGGTTTAATCGGTATCAGATTTGAAGACAATTTAGAATTTGGTCCGACTGCAGAAAGCTTCGAGGCAACAAATATAATTGGAGATATCACATCTGATTATGAGTATCTTGAAAAATTAAAAGAGGGAGTGGAAGTTTATGTCACAGAATCTAACCATGAGTCCTGAATTGGGTACTGAAGATTGGGATCCTGATGTAATTACTCGTATGATTTTTATTGGGCCGGGAGCTCATGTAAGCGAACAGGAAATTGTCACTGAGTTTCACATGCTTGGCTTGCCGCTTACAATAAAGAATACTTGTTATGGATCTATGATTAGTGGAAAAAGTGCAGATGTTTATAAGGCTATTGAGGAAATAAGAAAGCTTGATCCAAACCACATTTTCACAAAAGAAAGAGGATTTGCTCCAGGTGATCCTAGACGTTGTAGAGGTCACAGATTTGGTCCTAGAGAAGGTTTCCATCAAATGGAAAAAGAGTACAGAATACTGGGTTTTGTCGCAAATGCGCTTGAAGAGCGCAAAGATGTGGAGATTGAAGAGAAAAAACCAGTTAGTGTTGATGAATTTAAAAAAATCATGAATGAATGTTTAGATAAAGAAGAGTAGGTGAAAATATGGTAAAAATCGCTGTTTATCCTCCAAACTCATTAATTTTGGCAGATTTACTTGAAAGAAAAGGTCACACTCCTTTAGTTTTACAAAAACAAATTAGACAAAAAATAAAAGACCCGGAGATTGATTCTCCTCCAATGAATATTACAGAAGATGATCCGATTCAAGGGCTTAAATATGCGGCAATTGAAGTTCCTTCCGGTGTTCGTGGAAGGATGGCGATAATCGGACCTCTTATTGATGAAGCCGAAGCTGCAATTGTTGTTGATGGAGCTCCGTATGGATTCGGTTGCATTGGTTGTGCAAGAACCAATGAACTGTCAATATTTTTGCTTAGGAATAAGGGAATTCCTGTTTTAGAATTAAATTATCCTACAAATCAAGATGAAACCTATGTGATGGTTAATAAAATCAATGATTTTGTGGATTCACTTGAAGAAACTGTTAAGGAGGAAGAATAATATGGTTAAAATTGCATTAGTTTCATGTGGAACAGAATACAGTGGAATTCAAAAGGAAATTGAAAAGGCAGCAAATAAATTTGGCGCTGAAATTGTTCTTCCTGAAATTGATTTGGATTATATTGATGAGTCATATGAAAAATTCGGTTTTTCAGCTCAAAGTTCAAGTTTAAAATTGATGATTGCAAGGGCTATGGCTATTGTTGAAGGAAGGTCAAGGCCTGATGCAGTATTTATTGCAACATGTTTCAGATGTGCTGAAGCGGCATTGGTGAGAAATGAAGTGAGAAGATTTATTCAAAACAATACTCGCATTCCAGTAGTCACATATTCCTTCACTGAAAGAACCAAAGCTGATGAGTTATTTATCCGTATGGAAGCATTGGCCACTACAGTAACTCGTAGAAGCATTCTCGCTCGTGAAAAACAGGAAGGGCTTACTCTTGGACTTGATTCAGGTTCAACTACCACTAAAGCTGTGCTTATGGAAAACAATCAGGTTATCGGAACAGGTTGGACTTCCACAAAGGACATCATTGAATCTGCTCAAACTGCGGCTGCAGAAGCGTTTTCACAGACAGATTATGATTGGGATGACTTGGATGGTATAGGAACAACCGGTTATGGTAGATTTACAATGGGTCAGGAATTTAAAGCTGAACTTATCCAGGAAGAATTGTCCGTCAATGCAAAAGGTGCTGTATACCTGGCAGATTGTCAAAAAGGAGAAGCAACCGTTTTAGATATTGGTGGTATGGACAACAAGGTAATTACCGTTAACAACGGTATTCCGGATAACTTTACCATGGGAGGTATCTGTGCTGGTGCATCCGGTAGATTTTTAGACATGACTTCCCGCAGGTTGGATGTTGACATTACAGAACTTGGTCCGTTGGCGGTTCAGGGTGATTGGAGAAAAGCCATGTTGAACTCTTACTGTATCGTATTCGGTATTCAAGACCTTGTTACTACACTTGCTGCAGGTGGTTCTAAAGCGGATGTTGCAGCAGCTGCATGTCACTCTGTTTCTGAACAGGTTTATGAACAGCAACTTCAGGAAATTGATATTCGTGAACCATTAATCCAAGTGGGAGGAACAAGTTTGATTTCTGGCCTTGTTGAAGCGGTAAGTGAAACTTTAGGTGGAATTGAAGTCATTGTTCCTGAATACTCTCAACATATCGGTGCTGTGGGAGCAGCTCTTTTAGTATCTGGAATGGGACACAGACAAGATAACAAATAATATTTTAAAGGGTGGATTTGATGTTAGTTGAATGCTATGATGAGCGTGGGGCTGAAGTTTATGAAATCATCATTAAACAGATTTTTCAGGACTTGGTGTTAGGTGCTTCTGTTGATGATTTAAAAGCTTATGTTAATCCTGATGACCCTGTATTTGTTCTGGCCATTAAAATGAGGAAGACTTCAAATGTTATTAGATTTGAAGATGTTTCTAATTTGACTTATGATAAGGCCAACGATAAGACCATGATTTTGGTGGATAATGAAAATTATCTTCCTAATATCTTGAAAATTTTATGGATGCAATTTTCAAGGGATGAAATTTATCAACCAAACAGATATCAACTTGAAATTAAGGGAGATTACACTAACTTAAGTTCTGTTGTTGTTGATGATCCTCATTCTAATTTACAAAGACGTATTTATGATGCAGTTTTCAGAATTTTACCTGAAGGCTTTAAGAACATTAAAGATTTGTCCTCTGAGGATATTGTTGCAGTTGTAGCTACTGATGAGTTAATTAAGGATGAATGGATTGATAAGTGTCATGAGTTTATGGATGAATTAAACAAGGGCATGTAGGAAGCTTTATATATTTGTTCGTATCAATACTAATTAACAGATGTTATATTGAAGGAGTAGTGGTATTATGAATGAACATAACGGTTCAAGATTTGCACATATAACAAGAGCGCATCCATGTTTTAATGAAAAAATGCATGATAAAGTCGGAAGGGCACATGTACCGGTAGCACCAAAATGTAATATCTTTTGTAACTTCTGTACAAGAGACATTAACAATGAAGAGGATAGGCCTGGTGTTGCAGGATGTATAATGAAACCTGATGATGCAATTACTCATATTAATGATGTTACTGCAGATGGTCCTATTGCGGTTGTTGGAGTTGCAGGACCTGGGGATTCACTTGCAAATGAGGAAACTTTTGAATTCTTTGAAAAATTGGCAAAAGAACAACCTGATTTAATTAAATGTATGAGTACAAATGGACTTTTGCTTCCAAAATATGCAGATAAATTGGCAGAGCTTGGAGTGAACTCAGTGACTGTCACAATCAATGCGGTTGATCCTGAAATTGCAGAAAAGATTTATTCATTCATCAAATATGAAGGTAAAGTCTACAAAGGTCGTGAAGCTGTTGAAATTCTAATCAAAAATCAGTTGGAAGGTGTTGAAAAGGCAGCTGCCAATGGTTTGGTTGTTAAGGTAAACTCAGTTTTAATTCCAACAGTCAATGATGAACACATTGTTGAAATTGCCCGTGAAGTTGAAAAACGTGGAGCAGCTTTAATGAATGTTTTACCATTGATTCCACTTGGAAAAATGAAAGACCTTGAAAGACCTGACTGTATGATGATGGAATCTGTCAGGGAACAAGTTGAAGAGATTATACCAGTATTCAGGGCATGTACCCAATGTAGGGCAGACGCTTACGGAATACCTGGTAAAAAAAGCGAAGACCATCATTTAGGAATGACTCCACAAAGTCATTACTAAATTACTTTTTTTTTTTATTGATATTTCTGTAAATATCTTTTTTTTAAGCATTAATTCAAAAGAGTTAGTTTTTTTAGGGTTTTAGATAATATCTAAGCCGATATTTGCTTTTAGCTATAAAAAAATAAGGAAAAATTAAGAATTTTTCAAATCAAATCTTAATTTTCCAACTCCATCATCAGTCACGTTTATTTCTGAAGGCAATGGTGTAAGACCATTTATAAATGTCTTTCCAGCTTCAGCATCCATTCTCTGTGGAAGGAAATTTGAATTGTAAACCGGATAGATGGTACATTCCCCAGTGTTGTTGGTCACATCGATTTCTACAAAGTATGTAGAGTCCATATCTCCGCCGGACATATCGAAAATGAAGTTACCGAGACTGTAAAAGATCGGTTTTCCATTGTACATCTCAACTCCCTGAGGAACATGAGGATGGGAACCTATTACGACATCCACACCATCATCAATCAGTTCATGAGATATCCTGATTTGGTCATCATTTGGGGATGTCATATATTCGTTTCCATAATGAAGCATTGCCACAATCAAATCGGAATCGTTGTTTTCGCTGATTTGCTTTTGTGCATCTGCACGGTCGTAAGCCGAATAACCGAAATGGGATCCGTTTGCATAAGGTATGGTATCATAGCCGTATTCTGAAAAGTCATTGGCATCCATATAATTCAGTATGGTTATTTTACGGCCGTTGATGTTTTTAACAACAGGTTGGTGTGCAGCATCCTCATTGTCTCCGGCACCCACTGAAGAAATGCCTGATTCATTCAGATATTTCAATGTATCGTGCATACCGTCAATTCCATAATCCAAGGCATGGTTATTTGCAAGGGCTGCAACGGTATTGTTGTTTGCCTTTAAAAGTGGAACATAACTTGGGTCACATTTGAATGGGAAATCACCTTTAACTGCATTCTCCGTTGTCGTAGCTGCATTTTCAAAATTCACCAGGAGCAAATCAACCTTTGAGATTACATCGCTCACCCCTTCAAAGGGAGAGGAGTTCTGACTTATTACTCCAGGCATGTTTCTTGCAAACATTACGTCTCCTGTAGCTGCCATGGAAAAATCGCCCTTGGGTCCCAGTATTGTTGTCTGGTCGTCGTAGGAATGCTCTATTGATATCAGTACGAACAAAAATACACACAATATTACCAGAACTATCAATAGTAAATGTTTAAGTTTCATATAATTCCTCCTTTTTCTCTTCGCATCGTATTTTGTCAAATTGACTCTGCTGAAAATTTAGTTAAAATTCAATTGAATATATTTTTGTTGTTCTAATATTTATAAAAATTTGTTAGAATCCAAAATAATGTTAAAATTTTCTCCTTAAAAAATAATTATAAAAATTAATGCTATCCCATTAAAGTGCAATTCATCTCTGTCTTAAGGAATCTGGTGAATTCTTGCACAATAAAGTTAAATATAGATGAAAAAGATAAATTAATAACTGATATTAACATTAATTTTATCGAATTATAAGGAGAAATAATATGGTAGAAACTTTTGTTTTTGGACATAAAAGTCCTGATAGCGACTCAATAACATCAAGTTTGGTAATGACAAATTTGGAAAAGGAATTAGGCAATAGTGAAGCTAAAGCTTACAGATTAGGTAATATTAATAAGGAAACTGAATTCATTTTAAACTATTTGGGTATTGAAGCACCGGAACTTTTGGAAAGTGTTGAAGACGGTGCTGATGTAATTCTGGTTGACCACAACTCCCCTGCGGAATCAGTTGATAACTTGGAAAATGCAAACATTTTAAAAGTTGTGGATCATCATAAACTTGCTTTGGAAACTTCTTATCCGTTATTCTTAAGATTTGAACCTGTTGGTTGTACTGAAACCATTTTGTGCAAATTATATGAAGAGAATAATGTGGAAATTACAAAAGAAATCGCAACATTGATGTTGTCTGCAATCATTTCAGATACTTTGCTTTTAAAATCACCTACCACAACTGAAGATGATAAGATTGCGGTTGAAAAGCTTGCAGAGATTGCTGAAATTAATGCAGAGGAGTATGGTTTGGAAATGCTTAAGGCAGGTACTGATTTAAGCAGTTTCACTATTGATGAGATTTTAGCCCTTGATGCTAAGCAAATTGACTTTAAAGATGTAAAATCAATTGTTAATCAAGTTAACACTGCTGATATTAGTGATGTCATGGCAATGAAAGAGGACTTGGAAGAAGGTATGAATAAAATAATTGAAGAAGAGAATCTGGATTTGTTCATGCTTTTAATCACAGATATCGTAAACAGCAATTCACAGGTCATTGCTTTGGGCAAGGATGCCGGTTTGGTTGAAAAGGCATACGGTGTAATACTTGAGGATAACACTGTATTACTTGAAGGTGTTGTATCACGTAAAAAACAAGTAGTGCCTATCATGACAGAAAATGCCTAATAAATTTTAGGTTGCCTTAAATATCATGTTATTATAAGGTTTTTTCTAAAAATTTATAAAGGATAATTGAAAAAGTATTATGTAGATGTATTTTAAATACATCTCTAATCAATCCATTTTTGGATATTAAATTAGACGGGAAGCATAATTATAAATACTCTATGCATTTTTGCATAACAAAAATTAGAAACTAACATTAATTATGCTTTCATATTTTT
>CADBHR010000041.1 GCA_902794475.1 uncultured Methanobrevibacter sp.
GCTTAATAATTTATCAATAATTTCCTGATTTGACATCTACATTACCTTTTTAAGTAAATCTACAATTTCAGATGGTTTTTTAGCTACTTCAACACCAGCTTCATTTAAAGCTTTGGTTTTACTAGCAACAGTACCAGAGGATCCTTGAATAATTGCTCCGGCATGTCCCATCCTTTTGCCCGGAGGTGCTGTTCTTCCTGCAATATATGATACAACAGGTTTTGACATTTCTTCTGCAATGAACTTACCTGCTCTTTCTTCAGCATTTCCTCCAATTTCACCAATCAAGACAACCGCATCGGTTTGGTCATCTTTTTCAAATCTCTTTAAGATATCAACATAATTATTCCCAGTTACAGGGTCTCCACCAATACCCACAGCAGTACTTTGACCTATTCCGGCATTAGTGAGTTCATTTGCAATTTCATATGTTAATGTACCGCTTCTTGAAATTACTCCTACATTACCCTCTTTGAAAATGTGAGTAGGCATAATACCTAATTTACCCACACCTGGAGAAATGATTCCCGGAGTGTTAGGTCCGATAACGGTTGTATCCATCTCATTTGCATATGCCATAATTTTCATACTGTCATGGACAGGAATATGTTCAGAAATGATAACAACTAAATCCAAGTGTCTAATTGCTTCAAAAGCAGCATCCATTGCAAATCTTGCAGGAACAAAAATGATTGAAGCATTAATGTCAACTTCTTCTGTTGCTTCTTCCATGGAGTTAAAAATCGGAACTCCTAAAAAGTCTTGGCCTCCTTTTCCAGGAGTTAATCCTGCAACAATATTGGTATTGTATTTTAACATTTGTTCTGTATGGAATGAACCTTGTTTACCAGTTATCCCTTGAACTAAACATTTTGTATCTTCATTCAATAAAATCATAGTAAATCTCCTATCTCAATATTCTAGTTTTATTTTCAAATGGAACAGCCAAATCTATTACGTTTCCATTCATAAGTGCAGTAGCTGAAAATATTACACTACCCGGCAATACATTACAAGTTGTTCCTCTTTTAACCAAATAAACGTTCTTATTTCCAAGTGCAGCTCCGATCATAGCTCCTGCAATAACACCAACGGATTCGATGTTTTCAACAGTTGCTACAACAACAGGATCATCGGTTTCAGGTGAAACATAACCAACACCCGGAATTTTTCTTGTTTTAGGCTCAATATAATCGGACACATCGGTACAGTTTTTCATGCCCCTTGCAGCTTCGATTGCTGAGTTTGCAACATCGGCAACGAATGGCTCTCCGCCATATGTGTCAAAACCTAAAATTATAGCATCAGGATAGAAATCTTTTCTGATATTTGCTTCAGCATAAGATATTCCTTCTCCAGCATCATCAGGATTATCAGATATCCCTGACAAATCCCCAAGATTTTCTGCACTCATTTTTAAAACATCTACCAAACCTTCATTAACCACTTCAAGCAAATCATCCTCAACAAATGCACTTACAACAACATCATCGCCAGTGACATTTGTTAATTCAGCATTCCTTGCACCTAAGTCTATTACACTTTGAAGGTTTTTTTCTATAGTCTCTACTAGCTTAGAACTACAGGATACATCATTTTTTGATATATCTGCACCTATAGCCGTAATTTTCAAATTAACACCTTGTATAATTTATTAAACAAACGAATAAAATTTTAAATTTTATTGGTATATATTATGTTTCTTAATTTATATATAGTTTTTAAGAAAACTTATTTAATAGTAATAAATATAGTATAATGTAATGTATTCACAAACAAAAATTGCAATTCCTATTTTTCAAGAAAAATATGAAGATGTCATTGAAGTTGCAAACGATTGTATCGATAAAGGTGCTGATGTGTTGGAATTCAGAATTGATGCACTTGAAAATCCAGAGATTGACAAGATTAGAGATACAATCAAAGAAATTGACTTTCCAATGATTGCCACAAATAGAATCAATACAGAGGGAGGTTCCTTTAAAGGAAGCGAAGAGGAACGCTTCAATATACTTTATGAATGCTGCGATCTGGTTGACTATGTGGACATTGAGCTTCAAAGCAGCGACGAATACATTCATAAGATTCATGATTCCGGCGCTAAAACTATTGTTTCCTATCATGACTTTGAAAAAACCCCTGATTTAAATGAGATAATGTACATCGTCGATAAAGAGCATGAATTGGGAGACATCGCCAAAGTCGCTTTCATGCCGCAGAATCTGGAGGATACATTAACAATATTGGCAGTTCTTTCCCACTGCGAGAACACAATAGCAATTTCAATGGGAGATTTGGGAAGCTACACCAGAGTCATGGCTTCCAAATTCGACTCTCCAATTACTTTTGCGGCCGGAAGGGATGCAACCGCTCCAGGCCAGATTGATATTGAAACAATGAAAGCCCTTCTAAATATGGATTTAAATATTATGGATGAGTGATTAGATGGCTAAAAAGATTATTTTAGCTTTGATTTTGCTTATTTTAATTATATTTTGTGGAATCGTATTTTTAGGTAATGATTCCGTTGATGTATATAATGATGGTGAAAACATAACTGTCGAGACCAAAACCTTTTCAGACATTGACAAACATGAACTTAACCAGAAAATTTGCAATTACACATTGGATGTCATGAATGACACCACTACCGATATAGACACATATAGACATGGAATCAAGGATATATGTAGCCAATATGGTCTTGAAGATGTTGAAATAAACATAGATTCAAGCATTGGCCCCAATCAGATTCCTATTGTCGTTACTGTCGATGGAACATCAATGCTTCCAACACTGCAGGATGGGCAAAATGTGCTCCTAAACAAGACACATGACATACATGTTGGAAACATCGTTGTGGCAGAATCAGATGAGTACGGAGGAATCATAAAAAGAGTTGACCAAATCAGCGGTGATAAAATCCACTTGATAAGTGACAACAAGGAGATTTCCTACGAACACATAAATGGCGTATTATATGAAGTCAGCGGCATAACCACCTGGGTGGATATTTCCGACATCAATGGTGTGGTTATTGAATATTGAAAAATGGAAAATAATGCAAAAATGCACTATTTTCCAAGGGAGATATCTAAAACAAGTTTTTCCAGGGATTGGCTACACGGCATCATCCCCTTCTTCACCTGTTCTTATTCTTATTACATTGTCAACAGGCTGGATGAAGATTTTCCCATCTCCAATGTTTCCGGTATGAGCTCCTTTTTTGATTGCATCAATGAATAAGTCAAGGCCTTCATCTTTTACAACAATTTCTATACGTGTTTTCGGAATCAAATCTACACAATAGCTGGATCCTCTGTAAGACTGTCTGATTCCTTTTTGACTTCCTCTTCCTTTTACTTCAGTGACTGTCATTCCATCACAGCCCGCTTCCATCAAGGCCCTTTTGACGTCATCAAATTTTTCCTGTCTTATAATTGCAACAATACGTTTCATCTACATTCCTCCTATGAATTAAAGTTATAAGCGGATTCCTTGTGAAGATTTGTGTCAAGTCCACCAATTTCTTCGCTCTCTTCTACCCTTATACCATTCATTGATTTATCTATTATTTTAGCCAATATATAGCTTACTACAAATGAATAGGCCATTGTTGCGATAACGCTTATTATCTGTATTACGACCTGATTGGCATTTCCTGCAATCAATCCTGCAACTCCTCCAATTGATGGAACTGCAAAGATTCCTGTTGCGATTGCTCCCCATATACCGGACATTCCGTGAATGCCCCATGCATCCAATGCATCATCGTATCCGAGTTTAGGTTTTAAATAATTAATTGAATAGTATGACACAATAGGAGCCACAGCACCAATAACCAATGCTCCGAAAACATCTACAAATCCTGCTGCAGGAGTAATTCCTACCAAACCTGCTACAGCACCGGATATTGCACCCAAAACTGTTGGTTTTCCAATTTTTGTTACATCAATTATTGTCCAGACAATCAGACCGGTAGCTGCAGCAACATTTGATACGATTATAGCATTTGCTGCAAGACCGTCAGCCGCAAGGCCTGATCCTCCATTGAATCCCATCCAACCAAACCAAAGCAGTGCAGCACCAAGTACCGCATAACCCAAATTATGTGGTATCAATGAGGTGTTTTTCCTTTTACCTAAAACCAATGCCACCGCAAGAGCGGAAATACCTGAGTTAATGTGAACTACTGCACCACCCGCAAAATCGAGTGCTCCCATCTGCATTAGCCATCCTCCGCCCCATACCCAGTGGGCAATAGGGACATAAACAAGGCATGCCCAAATAGGAACAAATATTACCCATGCTTTTGTCTTCATCCTTCCAACCAAAGCACCGGACATAATTGCTGCGGTAATTCCTAAGAATGCACATTGAAACATTACAAAGAGTAATGTTGGAATAGTTCCATTCAAGTCATCCAATCCAATTCCCTGCAAGAAGAAATTGGTTGGTGAACCTATTAATCCATTAATATCATTTCCAAATGCAAATTGATAACCAAATGCTACCCAAAGCACACTGATTATTGCAAATGCAATGAAAGTTAAAAACATTGTATTCAAAACGTTTTTTCTTTTACTTAATCCTCCATAAAAAAATGCTACTGCAGGAATGCTCATCAGAAGCACAAGTAATGTACAAATGAGAACCCATGCAGTGTCACCAGCACTAAACATATCCATAATATCTTAACTCTATCTATTTTTATTAGTCGGAAATATACTGTCGGAAGTATACTTCCGATAAAGATATCTGTCTCTTCTATTATATAAACATTATCCAAGATAGAGTAAAAAACATTAAAATCAGTTTAATTTTACAAAACAATTAAATAATAGCTTTTAAAAAAAATAATAATAGTATAAATTAATAGAGTGTTATTATGAGAGGTTCAATTAAAGCAAATTTAATAGTATTTTTAATAATTGCTGTAATTGCATTTTGTATCAGCTCAGCATTCGCAACACTAACAATACACGAAGATAATGACTCATACAAATTAATATCACTTGAAGACGATTCTTTTGAACCAACTGAAATTGAATATGTGCCAACAATCATTCCAAAAAATGACACAAATACCACAAATACTACAAATATAACAAATTACACTGAAACTAATGTGACTGATTATATTGAAACTACAGTAGATAACTTTACCAATAACAATTACACATGGATTGAAAATTACATTGAGGACTGATAAAATGAGTGAAAAAAAGAAATTTATCAGAGATAGTGTCTATGGAGACATTAGTTTAAACAAGTTTGAAGTAAAAATAATGGACATGCCACAATTTCAACGTCTAAGACGCATAAAACAACTTGGATTGATAAGTTTAATATATCCAGGAGCAACACACACCAGATTTGAACACTGTGTCGGAACAATGAACTTAGGATCAAAGCTTGCCGAAGAACTAGATTTGACAGGTGATGAAATCGAATTGATTAGAGCATCAGGGCTCCTGCATGATATAGGCCATGGCCCATTTTCACATGTCTCTGAAGGAGTGTTGTCATTTCCTCATGAGGAGTTATCAAAATATGTAATTACCAAAACCTCCATGAGGGACCTGTTGGAAGAAAAATTTGATGTAAATGAAATTGTTGACATCATTAACGGAAAGGGACATCTCGGACCAATCGTTTCAGGAGAACTTGATGTCGACAGGATGGACTATCTTTTAAGAGATTCACATAATACCGGAGTTTCTTATGGAAAAATAGATTATGAAAGATTAATTTCCAATTTAAGTTTAGATGATGGATTGATACTGGACATCAAAGGTGTTCAGGCAGCAGAAGGAGCATTGGTATCAAGATATTTCATGTATCCGAGCGTTTATCAACACCACACCACCAGAATCGTCAACACAATGTTTAGACGTGCATTGAAAAAAACAATTGACGAAGGAATGATTGAAGAACGTGAAATCTATAAATACGATGATACCGACATCATTGCACTATTCAGACAATGCGAAAACGACTATGCAAATGACATAATGCACAGACTGGACAACAGGATTGTTCCAAAAAGAGTTAAAACAATCCGTTTAGACAATTTCAAATTCCCGGAAAAGATGTATAAAATCCCTGCTGAGGAGCTTAGAAAAGCGGAAGAAGAAATTGCTGAAGATTATGGACTTGACAAAGATTATGTATTCATAAACATTGCCGAATACCCTCGTTTTGATGAAATGAAAACACAGGTAAGTGTTGATGGAAAACTATTCCCGTTAACTGAAATATCAAACATCATCTCTGCATTAAGCAAAGCAAGATTCAACATTCCAGACATTAGCGTTTATGTTCCAGAAGAAGAGAAATCCAAATTCAACAAATTGAAATTGGAAAATTACCTTGATTTGCCAGAAATTGACCGTGAAAAATTCCATGGAATACATTATGACCAAATCAAACTATTTTAGGAGAATAATATGATAGTAGTTGGAATAACAGGAGCAAGTGGAGTCATATATGGAATAAGACTCCTTGAAGCTTTAAAAAAACTGAATATTGAAAACAGTTTAGTCATAAGTGATGCAGCAAAAATTGTTATCGAATCAGAAACCGATTACGATGTTGAAGAGGTTATTGGCCTGGCAGATGCATATTATGATTTCAATGACTTGACTGCTTCCATAAATAGCGGATCATTTAAGGCTGATGGCCTGGCAATTGTCCCATGTTCAATGAAAACATTATCATCAATTGCCCATGGATACGGTGCAAATACAATAACAAGAGTTGCTGACGTGAGTTTAAAGGAAAGAAGACCAACGGTCATCGTTCCACGCGAAACTCCCCTTAGAAGCATACATTTAAAAAACATGCTAACATTATCACAAGAAGGAGCCATTATATTGCCTGCAATGCCTGGTTTTTACTCAACACACGATACTGTTGACGACCAGATTAATTTCATTGTCGGAAAAATCTTAGACTCCTTAAAAATTGAAAATAACTTATTTAAAAGGTGGGAATAAATGTTAGAAGATAAGGATTTTTTCAAATCCTGTGATGTCCCAGGACCAACAAAAGAAGCCATAAGAGCGATAATACTATACAAATCTGAAGTAACATCAACCGATAAGGTTGTCGATTGCGGATGCGGAACTGGAGGAATAACCTGTGAATTTAGCCAACGGGCAGGAGAGGTAATTTCCATTGACACCAATCCCGAAGCGATTGAAGTGACTTCAAGAAATCTTAAAAAATTTGGACTTGGAGATAATGTCACATTAATTAATGATGATGGAGCAAATGCCCTAAAAGATATTGACAATATAGATATTGCTATCGTAGGAGGTAGCGGCAGACAATTGGAGAATATCTTAGACATTGTCCATGAAAAACTAAATTCAAAAGGAAGAATCATCATTACAGCTATTCTGGTTGACACAAAAGTTGAAGCAGTTAACAAGCTTAAGGATTTGGGATATAACCCAAAGCTTATGGAAGTTAATGCTTCAAATGGAAGAATCCTCGACAGAGGAATACTGATGATTAGTGAAAACCCTATAGCTATTATAACCGCTAAAAAACGATAGATGGAGATTAAAAAAAATGAGCAAAAGACTGAGTTGGAAAGTGAAATTTTCCATAGTAATGATTTTATTGATAATAATCATTTATGGATCAAATTACCTTGTACTGGGTGATGGCGAACATATTATCTCATATGTTTGGACACACTTAGGTTTCATTCCGGTAGATATTCTACTTGTAGCATTTTTACTTGATGAAATTATAGAAAGAAAAGAAAAAGAAGCTATACTTGAAAAATTGGATATGCTTATGAGCACCTTCTTTTCAGAAGTTGGAAACGAGTTAATTAGCCAATTAAGTACAGCAAACAAATACAAAGCAAGCACTGAAAATTTAAAATCAATCAAAGATTGGGATGAAAAGGACTTCGACAATAAATTGGCTGAACTAAAAGATGCTTCACTTGATTTCCAGGTTGACATTCCTGCTGAAGAACGTGAAGAGTTTTTAGAAAACCTAAGAACATTACTTGTAAGTAAAAGGGAGTTCATTATTAATTTAATCAATAATCCTAACTTGCTTGAAAAAGAAGAATTTACTGAATTGACCAATGCCATTCTTCACTTGGATGAGGAATTGGAACACAGAAAAGATTTAGCTTTAGTTAATGATACAGACTTCGGTCATTTGAATGGAGATATGAAAAGGGTATACGATAAATTGGTCTATGAATGGGTTTATTATTTGAAATATTTATATAAAAATTACCCTTACATGATTGCGCTAATTATCCGTACCAATCCATTTGATGATGATGCAGATGTATATGTAAAATAATTTGGAGAGATTTAATATGAGTAACGATAATGTAAATAGTGAAAGTATTAAATCCTGCATTATTTTATGTGGAGGTAAAAGTAGTAGAATGGGCCAGGATAAAGGTTCTATGATTATTCATGACAAACCCATGATTAAACATATTCTTACTACTTTAAACCACCAGATTACTGAAGCAATAATTGTTTTAAATGATAGTGAAAGGATTGCCAAATATGGCAAATTTATAAATCCTCAAGACTACACTTATAAAATTACTTTTGTCGAAGACAAAATCAAAAATAAAGGCCCCATGCCTGGAATCATGACCGGACTAGAACAGATTAACAGCAATTACGCTTTAATATTACCTTGTGATAGTCCATATGTTTCCAAAAATTATGTAAATACTATTTTTAAAGAAATTGACAACAACTATCAGGCAATAGTCCCCTATCATGATAGTGAAAATAAATTGAAGACATCAGAACCCCTTCACTCAATTTACAATAAAAACATAATTCCCGAAATTGAAGATTTGATTTCTAATGACGTTTTGCACATTAAAGGGCTTATAGAAAAAATAGATGCAAAATTTGTTTTGATTGATAATAAAAAAATAGAAAAAAAAGAATTTAGAAATCTTAACCGTCCACAGGACATTTAAAGATGTTCTATTAACTCTTTTGTTTTAGTTACTGCCATATTGACAGCAAAAAGAATATCGTCTTTAGTTAATGGTTCTTTTCCACCTTTCTGCATGGAACAGATGTGACCATCTTTTGTAACACCAACATTTAAACGAGCAGATGCTACTTTCTCTTCAGATAATGTTGGGTCGATAACAATCTTATCAGCAATTTTAACGAAAGTGCATAAAGCCAATTCGTTGTTTATTGGTAAATCAAAGGTTTCATCTTCACTAAGGACAACTTCTTCATCAACAATAGTTGCAACAGGCAATTTAGTAGTTTTTAATGCAGCCATAACTGCTAATTCACATGCATCGAAAAGGTTTCCGCAGTTATCGATAATATGCAAGTCAATGAATAACATCCAAACATGTTTTCCTTCTTCAACGCATAACTTATCCAATTCTACCAATTCACTTTCACGAATACCTCTGTCAACTACACGAGCAAGTTCAATTGAATCGTCGCTAGGTGGTCCTGGTTCAAAATTAGGATCAGCCATTGGCAACATTTCACAATTGGTCATTAAAACTCCTAAATCTGGAGTGTCTGGGAATGGACTTCCAAGCTGTGGTTTAATACCTACAATAACTTGAGTTCCACCGATTTTAACACGAGCAGAACCTTCAGCTTTAGAAATAACATTAGTTTCGATAGAAATGTCCCTATATTCATCAAGTGCCCTGCCATCTTCTCTTTTATCATTTTCGACAAGGTTTTCAATACTTCTTCTTGTAATTTCTGGTACTATCTCCATATTTCCACCCGCTTATTCTATAGAATATTTTTTCATTAAAGCCTCTTTTTGGATTTCGTTTACTTTACGACATCCTTCCATAGCCAAATCAATTGCTTTTGCAAATTCTTCTTCTGTCAAGTCACCGTCACTTTGTAATAATGTGATTTCACCGGTTCTTGGCATCATAGCTATTGGAACATCAGCTTGACCTTCTTTATCTTCTTTTTCAGATAAATCCAGTACGATTTCATCATAAACTTTACCTGCAGCGCAACCTACAACAATATCTTTCATAGGTATTCCTGCATCGACAAGTGCAACAGAAGCTGCTGTAATTCCAGCACAACGAGTTCCACCTTCAGCTTCTATTACCTCAATATAAATATCAATCATTGATCTTGGATAATTTTCTAACATTAATGCTGGTCTTAAAGCATCAGCAGTGATTTTAGAAATTTCAGAGGATCTTCTGTCTGGTCCTGGTCTTTTTCTGTCATCTACAGAAAAAGGAGCCATATTATATCTGCATCTGATTACACCAGTATTTGGTTCGAGCAATCTTCTGATGTATGATTCTCTAGGCCCATAAACAGCTACCAATATTTTATTTCCTCCAACTTCCAAATAAGCTGAACCGTCTGCACGTTCAAGAACTCCAGCTTCAATCTTAATAGGACGCAATTCATCAAATTTCCTACCATCATCTCTTATAATATCTGACATCATATCAACCTCATAAATGTGAAGAATTATTTATTATTTAGTATGAAAGAATTGTTTGAGTTATCACTATAGGATAATGAACCATCTTTGCTTTTATTTTTTCTTTTAAATTCTTCTATAACTTCACTAATATCCGGTTTCTCTTTTTTCTCATTAGTCTCTTCTGCTGATTCTTCTTCAGCCTCTTTTTCTTCTTGTTCTAACTCTTCTTGTTCCAATTCTTCTTTAAAATTTTGAAGTTTAGGTTTTTCCAAAACAAATTCCTCTTCAGTTTCTTCAACTTCTTCAGGTGGCAATTCACCATCAATAGCCATGTACAATTTGTTTTTAATTTTATTTGTTAAACCAGAAGTATGAGCTTCAGCTTCAATCAAGTGAATTATTTCACGAGTTAGTTGTTCCATATCTTCGTTTCCTTTAACCCATACGAGACCGTTTTGACCAACGACGATTTTACAATTGGTTTTGTCCTTAATCATGTTAATCATAGAGCCTTTTTTACCGATTAATCTAGGAACTTTAGTTGGAGCAATATCTACAATAATTCCTCCTTTAAATTTGCCCATTCCTCTTCCTTTTAAACCGAGTTTTGCCTTTTTGATTTCATCAACATCGACAACTCTTAAAAATAGCACATCCCCAACATCATATACTTTGTTGAGTTCTTTTTTCTCACGACCAAACACTTCAAAGGCAGGTAAAATTCCGGAATATGGTGAATTGATATCCAAATCCCACATTGAGAATCTGACATCCTTAATTTTACCAATTACAACATCTCCTTTTTTAGGAACATATTTGCTTTTTAAAGGAATAACTCTTATTTTTTTATTCCTTAAAGAAACACGACCCAATAAAGAAGAACAAACTTTACCGTTTTCTTTAAAGGTACCTCTTCCTGAATAGTATTCGTCATCGGCCAATATTTGACCTGGAATAACTAAATCTTTATTTTCCACGTGTATCATAATAATCCCATAAATCTTTATTTTCCACGTGTATCATAATAATCCCATTAATATGAAATTTAATTAAATTATTTTATAGTCCTTGTTTCTGCATTCCCACCTGAAATTTCAGCCATTTTGGAAGCAAAAGAATTTTGAAGACCGCCAGGCATTTCCACAATGCCAATCCAAGAACCGTCTTGTTGCCATTCTTCATTAATAATCTCTCCGAATCCATGAATCACATTATAAGCGCCACCAGCTGCTGAGCCAGGAAGCCTAACAGCAACTTTGACTTTTTCAAATCGAATCGGAATAAGTGGTTTAATGGCTTTTAGGGCTGATTGAACTTGCTGGTCTACTGATGTGAACGGATCGAATTTAACCTTTGCCTCATCACATGCATTTTCAATTCTTTGAACAGGATGAGGTAAACCGTTTTGAGGATTAATTGCTTCTTTAGCAATCTTATTTATAACAAGTTTTCTTTTATCCTCCTGCATCTTTCGTTTTTGATCAGCAGTAAGTTGAACAGTCCCCTTTTCAAGTATGATTTTAGAAACTTCAATAGGATCAGTAGTTTCAAAGATTTTATTCATGGCTTCATCAGAAGCCTTATCTCCTTTTTTAGAATCTTTAAAAATTTCTTCAACAGCTAAAAGATCTTCGATGGCAACATCAGGGCCATCAGGATTTCGAAAATCTGCTGCCAAATCAGGGTCAACCAATATTTCAAAATGTTCACCTGAGTACTCATATTTAGCAATTATAGCTTCATCAACATTTACCATCAAAGCATCCCCTAACTAATTAATAGAAAATAATTATTCTTCTTCTGAATCCTCTTCGGATTCTTCACTTTCGTCCTCTTCCTCTTCTTCAGGAATTACTTTGTCAATATATTCCTGTACTTCATCCTGAGAAAGTTTTACATATTTTTCATCTTCAATTTTAATGACTGCAATTTCGACATTGTTAGAAGTGGTTTCATGGTCAGTAGCTTCATTGATAGCGGTTAATGCCAATTCTATAGCTCCTTCCAATGATAAATCATCTTCGTATTTTTCTTCAAAGATATCCATTGCAGCATTTCTTCCAGAACCAATAGCAGTTGCTTTGTATTCAATTAAAGCTCCACTTGGGTCAGTTTCGAATAATTTACATTTGCCGTTATATATTCCACCAATAATTAAAGCAGAACCGAATGGCCTTACTCCACCATTTTGGGTATATAACTGTAGCATGTCACATAATTTCTTAGACAAGCTGGTTACACGAATAGGTTCACTATAGGTGATTTTATTGATTTGCGCTTCAACTCTTGCTCTTTCAACCAATGCTCTTGCATCAGCAACAAGACCTGAAGTAGCTGCTCCAATATGATCATCTATTTTGAATATCTTTTCGATAGATGAAGCTTCAACTAATTTAGAAGTAGTTCTTTTGTCAACAGCTAAAACAATACCTTCTGAACTTTTAACACCTATTGATGTAGTTCCTCTTTTAACAGCTTCTCTTGCATATTCTACTTGGAAAAGTCTTCCATCTGGGCTAAATACAGTAATAGCCCTGTCATATTTGCATATTAATACCTCATATTTTTATAAATATTAATTTTATATTCGACAACTTAAAAAAAATAAAACCAAATCTTCCATGAAAAGGCAAATTTTAATTTCAATCACCAATCAGTAGTGAATTAAAATATTTTTTATTCTTTTTTTCCATAAATCCAATTGATATTTATAATTATATTTATTTATAAAGTTTTCTATTTTAAAATAACAAAAAGTAATTAAATGAATTTTTGGGAGGCCTTTATTGTTCCGGATAATCCGACGGTTGTTATTGAAATCGCCTTGCCATTATACTTATAAGTTAATGCCAGAGAAGATCGTACATTTTCTGTAAAATCCCTTTGACATCTCACAATAGACTTATATCTGATATATTCATCGGTTTTTTCGATTTCATAGAATTTCATGACCCACAGATTAAAATTAGAAGTCATGCACTCTCCCTGAAATCGTATGCATACATCCCATATAATGTTGACAAATTCATCCTTGGCAATCGGAAAAGTACTTTTAATATCCAATGTCAGATACCGGTTATTCTTTCTGAGAGTAGGCGGCAAAACCTTAAGCCTCATCATTTACCCTCCTAACCCCTTTAAAAATCAAGTCTTTTCTATTTTTATTAAATTCGAGAATGTCACCAGCGGTTATGAACGATTTATTTATCTCATCATCATTCAACCCAGCTTGTTTAAAAACAGAAACAAAATCATGAGTAGTTTTAATATCAAAAATAGTTTCTGCCCTTGATGATAAAATTAAAGGAAAATCAAATTTCCTATATAATGTAAAAATGTCCCTGAAATTTGAAATGATTTTAGCTCTAGGAGCAAGATAACTCCTTAAAATATCCTTGAAGCATAATTCAACTGCAACATTATTGTGCAGAGATTCCTTTGCAAGAATATGATTCATGCCGGAATCATACCTTTTTAGATAAGGTCTTGACAACACATCAATTTTTATGTTTTCCAAAACGGCCCTATTGACCTTCAGATTTCCTCCGATTACAGAAATGCATGATGCCCTATCCCTAAACTTATTTACAGTCTTTCTAATTTCATTGATGTTTGTTGATTTAATCTCTAAAGTATAATCAAAACTGATAATGGAATTTAGACTATCGTTTAATTCATCTTTTAACTTTAATGCATTTTGAAAATCGTTTTGATTATATGAAAAATTTATATGCTCCCATCCATATTCAGAAGCCTGTTCAGCTAACTTAATATTATTTTCCAAGCTACTGCCCTTAATATTCAAATCAAAAAACATAGTAATTAATTTATAATTTTATATATTTAAAAATTTGTTAAAAAAAAATAAGATAAGTGATTATCAAATCACTTATTGATATCTATAGAATTCAACGTTCCAATTTACAGTCTCATAATAGTCTATTGTAAATTCCTCTTCAGAATTTAAATTACACTCGAATGAATCAGATCTTGTTTCAACAGCACTTGAAGAACCCCAATCCACACCACCTGACTCACCATTTGTACCTGATACATATAAATGGTTTGTAGCATAATTCAGAATTGGATATGCAGAAAGCTCGACTTTGATTTTACCTTTAGGAACCTTAATGGTTTTTGAACCTGAACCCGAACCGGAATAGCTTCCTATGGATACCCATTTTTTTGATTTGCTTTCAGAGGTAGTCTTGGTTTTTGCTGAATCTGAATCATCATCAGATTTGACATTATTGGAATCTGCACTGTTTTGTGAAGCAGAATCATCCACACCAGAATGTGAATTAAATGCGAAATAACCTATAACCACCGCCAGTACAATAATAACAGCGATTAGAGTGACTATCACATATTTAGAATTGCTTGAGTCAGATGAAGCCTTTTCAGTGGTGGATTGTGACAATACATCTCCACATTTAGTGCAAAATTTTGCTTTGTCTTTATTTTCATGTCCGCAATTACTACATTTCATTTTAATCATTTGCCAAATAATTTTCTATATTATTATTTTTAACAAGACATATATATGAAGTTAATTATTCAATATATTGTAATCAAAGAAGTGTTTAAATTAAACATACAATGTTATAAAATATTTTATATCATAAAGACTATATAATTTATTATGGTAAAAGATAATGATGAACTTTTGAAACTAACTTCATATGTTCAAATTTCAAAATACCGAGAAAAAACCTTAAAATCAATCGGTGATGATGTTAAAATACCAACAAACATTGCTAAGGATAGTGGAATTAGAACTAATCATATTTCAAAAGTTCTAAGCGAATTAAAAAGCAAAGAAATTGTTGAATGTATTAATGAAGAAGCCCGTAAAGGAAGATTGTACAGATTAACCGATACAGGCAAAGATGTTTTAGAGACTATTAAAGAGAAAGAGGAAAAAGAAGAATAATTAACCCAATTCTATACCTTCTTTTATACTTTCTAATTCATTAATATCTTCACTGCTTGAAACTTCTTTTAAAACATCATACAACATTTTTAATAAAACGCTATTTTTGACATCCAACGGAAAACAATTATTCGTTTCCTTAAAAATTGATTCATAAGTTGGTTGAGTTAAATCTTTTCTGTATTGAAGCTTTATTTCATTTCTTAACTCATCATCAATATATTTTTCCAAATAAACAATTATTTCATTAGCAAAGGAATTTCCTAAAATCATCATGCTGTCCAATGATTCGTCATCAACCCCATAGCTTTCAACCAGTGCATTAAATGAGCCATAATTCTGATAACCGTATGGGATAAACCTTCCCTCAACAGTATGGGCACAATATTCATTCATGATTTTAAATTCAGGAAGGGTTAAAAAATACCAGACAAAACTTTGAAGGGTAGAAGATGACTTGACCTTAAAAATATAACATAACAAACTTTCAATAATTTCAAACAGGAAAAAATGGCCGAGTTCATGTATAATTGTGGCAATCTGAACTGAATCATCTAACCTGTCATCGTAATAAATTCCATTGCCTAAAAATATATAGCCACGCTCATATCCCCTTGCCTTAGGCTTGCATTCAGTAAATATGCCTGCCAGATTCAAAATCTTATTTCTTATCGTATCTCCCCAAACATCAAAATAATCTGCCCTAACGAATATATTGGATAAAATCCGATTGTATTGCTTATTGGAAATCTTAGCATCCAATAACAATTTCTGATTAAATTCAGAAAATAATGTTTCAAAATCTTCAATGCTAATTGGATTAATTTGATTATTGCATTTAACACACCAATTGGCAAAATCAGGATTGGTTTCACCACAAAACGGACATATATGCTCCAATATTAATTTGTTACCGCAATGGGTGCAATAATTATTTTCCTTAAGATTCAAAGTTCCGCAAACATCACATTCCTTCACTTTCATCCCTACCTGAATATGCCTTTAATGCTTTTGACAGTTGAATTTATTGAATTTTTTTGAATTATTCTTCTTTTGATATTTTTACCGCAATTTGGACAAAATTCTGTGTCCCAAGATAAAATTTCCCCACAAGAACAAACAAATCTTGTTTTTACATTTCTTTGAGGATTCAATGGCCTTTCACAGTTCTCACAGAACTTTAAATGTTTATGATTTTTATGTCCGCATATGCAAAGTATCCTGGTATCTTCCTTTTTAAGACTGGATCCGCACTGAATGCAGAAATCTGATGTGACCTCATTTAGGGTGGAGCATGTGCACAAGATGGCAATTTCACCCAAATGACCATAATTAATCAATGGAAGCCCACAGTTACGGCAGAATTGTGAAAACTTTTCATTTTCCTCACCGCAAAAACAAAATATTGAATCATGGAATTCCAAATTAAAGTTACTGTAATTGTCATTTGAAGTGACTTGTTCATTTTTTAGCTGCTTTCCGCACATTTCACAAAATATGTTTTCTTTTGAGTTAATTGCTCCGCATTCACACAGAACATTGTCAACGGAAAATTTAGGTTTGTTATTTCTTTTGAAAATTTTTGAAAGTTTACTTTGTGACCTTTTGGCTCCGCACATATAGCAATAGTCATTGTCAATGTCGTTTAGATAACCGCAGGAACATATTTCATATTTGAAATCATTTTTGGTATTGATATATGGTGAAAAGTCTATTTGAAAATTGAAAAAACCTATATTGTGTATTGGAGGAGTAAAAACATGGAATATGTTTTTTGAATCATAACCTGTTTTATGTCCACAATTAACGCAATAAGGTTCATGTGGCAGTATCCTATGACCGCATATTCTACAATAATTTCCCGCTGCCATTTTTATCATTTTCTAGATAATGATTGTATCTCTTCTACAACTTTATATAATACCTCTTGACCAAGGCCTTCAATGTATTTGATTGATCCTGCACATTCGTGACCTCCGCCGTCCACACCAGCTTGAGGAACCTTTTCTATCATTTTTGCTACAATTTCATTAACATTAAATCCATATTGTTCATTTACTGCGTCAGTTGCTCTGAATACTCCGAAATCAGGACCATGACCCAAAGTCACTATCGGTTTGTCTTCACCAAGTTCCTTTATAACATGGTCATGTACAAATCCGCAGGTTTTGCCCGGTGCAGGGAATGTGAATTTATGTGCGAATTTTTCAACATCCAGCAGATTAAAGTAAATTCCGTTTTCAAGTTGAGTCCTTTTAATGTTTGGAAGAGCCGCTTTAAGCTGAGTGTCAATCCTTTTTTGATATTCTCTATATAATGCATCTATCATTTTTTTGTGCTTGTCAATATTGTCAACCGCAAGGATGGTATCCATTATTCCCCTTCCATTCATGAATCTCAGGAAGTATGCTTCAAAATCAACACATTCAGCGACTTTTGAAAGATGTTCCTGACTAAATCCCTTTTGTGCAGCAAGCTTTAGGTATTGGTAGGTTTCACCACATTCGGCACGGTCTCCCAATGATGCGATGGCAGGCAGATGCTTGATTAAATCTTCAACATCGGGATTTATGATATGCGCAACTTCTGTTGCAAGACATCCTGCAGTCAACTGTGAATCACCACCGACAAGGTATGGATTTACATGTGTGTCCACATATTCGTCAACCGCCACTGTTGCACCATAGATTTCTCCGTCCCTTTCATCTTTTGTGAGCAATTCACCCGGAAAGTGATGGTCTATTACAACAACTTCAATGTCATATATCTTCGCTTGCATCAGTGCCACGATATCCTCTTCAGTTGAACCGTTGTCCAATAAAACGATTAAAGGCAGTTTTTGACCATGCCTTTCCTGATCTTCAAGGGCAAATGACAAATCCTTCACAACATCTTCCAGTTCATAAAACGGCGCCTTGCTGGGTGACCTTTTAAAGTAATAGTATTCAGCATCATTGCTCGGATTTATCTCCTGTATCAAAGGAACAATAGCTTTTTCCATTGCAACACCTGAAACGATACCGTCCGCATCATTGTGGTGTCTTAGAAGTATTGTTCTTCCGTCAAGTATCGCTCTTCTAATTCTTTGAGCGGCCTCATACATCTTAGGTCTGAGCCTGTTTAAAACATCACTTTTGACAAAGAAATCGACCTCTTGAGGTCTGGCCTTTCTGTTTAATGCATCATCAATCAGCTTATGTAGCTGGCGTGTACTTTCTTCATCAAGTTTTATCATTGAAGATGACTCAATTTGTGTCTTTCCGCCATGTTCATTGACTTCACCTATGACCTGAACTGCATCATTCAGCTCGATTTCAGGATATGACCTTTCACCGGCCTTATCAAAAGCGGCAATTTCTGTTGTTCCGGTTTCATCGCTGATGATAAATATTGTAGGGCCGGATGTTTGCTGAATTTGCTGGACTTCACCATCAATTCTGACCATTTTCCCCTTATTTTCATCCAATTGAGAAATAAGGGTCCTTGGAATTGATTTGGTGAGTCTTTTAAGATTATAAGATTCAACATAAGCAGGTGCAAAATCGATTTTGCCTTCTCTTGATTTGATTGAAGTTACAAATACTATTATTTCTTCTCCAACATTATATTCAGATACATCTCCTCTCATGAGCCCCCAAACATTATTGTTAAGGGAAATGAAAGCACCATATCTTTCTATTCTTGTAATTTTTCCTTTATATAACTTATCTCTATCAATATCCTTCATAGTGCATATTGAATCAAGAACATACACATCACGGGCTTGTTTTCTTTTAGCTTCAAATTCATCATGCTTCATTTTCTCAGCCTTCCTTTTTTCACCGCATTCATGACATAAATCATATTTTTCATCAAGTATTTTTCCACAGTCCCTGCATACGTTAATCTGACCGGTCCCATGGCAGTGAGGGCACTCTTCATAAACTTCAACTTGCCCTTTTCCGTTACATGCTTCACATGGAATATCCTCTTCTCCTCCAAGGTCAAATTTATCACGTGCTTTGCTGTTAACTCCCTTAAAATGACTTCCTATATCAAAAACATCATCTTCATAACCTGTTCCGCCACAGGCATCACATTCCTTATAGTCCACTACAACTGAACCTATTCCTTTACATTTCGGACATTTTGTTTTCATTTAAACACCTGTTTAACTAAATAATTTTGAATTATTCTGAACAATTTCATTTCTTTCATTCTGATAGTTCAATGCATCATACATTATCTCATTTGCGTCGCTTCCACAAGATGACCCTGTATAATTTTCATACATCTCCAAATAATATATTGCATCTTTTAAACTATCAACAGCCTTTAATTTAAGTTCCAATTCGTTGATGGTTGTGTCAATGTAGTCTCTGTGAACTTGATTCAAGTCCTTATAATATTTGTCTTTGATACTTTGCAGACTATGCAAACTATCATTATAATTGTCTCCGGAAGATATTGCTTTTTCTCTTGATTGTTCAAAATATTTGGTATTCAACAATTCAACGGATTCATTGTAATCCTTATCCCCCTGAACAATTCTGTCACTAATCTTAGGCATTGATTCATTAACATTATCAATTGAACTATCCATATAAACGACAGCTACAGAGATTAAAAGTAAAACTACAATAAAAATTATTAATTTAATATAACTAGACACATTATAAAGTATATAAAAAGATATTATTAAAATTTGTTATAAAAAAAAGAAAGTTTAAAAAAATATATTTTTAAACTTATTCGCTAACTTATTCGCTGGACCAAAGTCCATGCAAGTTACAGAATGCTAATGCTTTAACATCATCGGTTGAGTTTACAGTGAAAGTTGCTTCTGCAACGTCACCAGGTTTAAAGCATTTTGAGTATTGTTCTGCTCCTGCTTCAACAACTAAAAATTGAATGAAATGGTCATCATCCATTGGGTGTGCAGCTTCACCGACTTTTACGGTTACTTTGTCACCGTCGATTTCAACTACAGGTTTGTGTTTAGGAGCTTTTTCCCCTTCAGTTTGTACAGGGATAGCGAGCATGTGTGTGTCACATGTGTCACCGTCATCTTCTACTAAAACTTGGATAATACTTCCACAGTCGTCACATTTTAATATTTTTGCCATAATAAAACATCTCCTTATTTGAGTTAAAGATAATTTATTTAACAAAGTATATATTATTATTGATTGTTTTCTTTATAATTTTCAATAGCTGCCTGAAGACCATCTGCCGCAAGGTTTGAACAGTGCATCTTTACAGGTGGAAGACCATCCAATTCATCGGCAACATCATTTCTAGATATTTTTAAAGCCTCATCAACTGTTTTGCCAACAGCAATTTCAGTTATCATACTGCTGGTTGCAATAGCTGCTCCACAACCGAATGTCTGGAATGAAATGTCTTCAATCACATCATCATCATTGACCTTAATGTAAATTGTCATCAAATCTCCGCAGGTCGGGTTTCCCACAGTTCCAACACCGTTTGCATCTTCCATTTTTCTGCAGTTTCTAGGGTTTGCAAAGTGATCCATTACTTTTTCTGAATAATCCATTATTAACACCTCTTACAAGTATCACTATGTTTCTTACACATTACACCATCATAATCAAGTTCCTGATTCCATAGAGGGGACATTTCCCTAAGTCTTGAAACAGCCCCAGAAACAGTTTCCACAAATTCGTCAACATCAAATGCATCGCTTTCAGGAGCAAGGGAAATCCTTAGAGACCCATGAACATCAACCGGGTCAAGACCCAATGCGGTTAAAACAGGAGATGCCTCCAACTTATTTGATGAGCATGCTGAACCTGTTGAAGCCTGATATCCTTTAGCATCCAAAAGAAGAATAAGTGATTCGCCTTCGATTGCCTTGAATCTGAAGTTGACAAGGTTTGGAAGTCTTTGTTCCATATCACCATTTACATAGGATTCCGGAATTGTGCCCAATACCTTTTCAATAAGTTCGTCTCTGATTGAGGACAATTTTTTGAAATGCTCTTCCAGGTTTTCGGAAGCCAACTCGCATGCCTTTCCAAATCCGACGATACCTGCAACATTTTCAGTACCTGCCCTGATTCCTCTTTCCTGACCGCCACCGTGTATCAATGGGACAACACGAGTTCCTTTCTTGATGTACAATGCTCCAACACCTTTCGGACCATTGATTTTATGAGAAGATAAAGATAACATATCTACATTTAATTTCTCAACATCCACTTCGATTTTACCGAATGTTTGAACCGCATCAGTGTGGAATGTGATTCCTGCCTCACGGGCGATTTTACCTATTTCCTCAATAGGCTGGACTGTACCGATTTCATTGTTACCATGCATGATGGTGATTAATATTGTATCCTCGGTTATTGCATCCTTTAAATCTTCAACCTTGATGATACCATTTTCATAGACAGGCAGGTAAGTTACCTTAAAATCAAGGGATTCCAAGAAGTTCAATGTCTCCTTGACGGCAGGGTGTTCAAATTCAGTTGTGATAATATGCTTGCCTTGGTTGAGATATTTAAATGCGATACCTTTGATGGCAAGATTATCAGATTCTGATCCTCCACCTGTGAAAATAATCTCTTCAGGTTTTGCATTGATTGCGTCAGCCACCCTTTGACGAGCCTGATTCAATGCCTTTTTTGATTCACGACCAATTTTGTAAAGAGTTGAAGGGTTTCCGAACTCTTCAGTGAAATATGGTTTCATTTCTTCAAAAACTTCCTCACTAACTTGTGTGGTTGCTGAGTTATCTAAATACATTCTTTATCTCCCAATTGTC
>CADBHR010000042.1 GCA_902794475.1 uncultured Methanobrevibacter sp.
ACAGGTTTCGGCAGTTGTTTGATATCGGTTTTGCCGTTAGGTGTTTGCGGCATCTCATCGATCTGCATGAAAACGGTCGGAACCATATACTTGGTCAGTTTATCCTTAAGGAAGTCTTTCAAATCACCGGTATCGATTTCATCATCCGCTGTGAAGTAAGCGCACAAATGATCATTGTTATTGATTTGTTTAATGACAACAACATTATGTTTTATTCCAGGATATCTGCCGATATTTGATTCAATCTCACCGATTTCAATTCTTAAACCTCTGAGCTTGATTTGGTTATCTATTCTTCCCTTGATGTCTATTTCACCATTAGGAGTTTCGATTGCATAGTCCCCACTTCTGTAGTATGGAATGTCATTTATGGTCAGAAATACTTCTTCGGTTTTTTCAGGCATGTTGTAGTATCCCTTACCTACACCGGGACCTCCAATGTACAATTCACCCATAACACCTTGAGGTAAAAGTTTTCCATCAATATCCCTCACATCAGTCACATAATTATCAACAGAATGCCCAACTGTCAAATCATCAATGTCAATGACTTCCTTGTTGTTTGAAGTGATTGTAGTTTCGGTTGGTCCGTAACTGTTATAGACAATTGCATCGCTGTATTTTCTAAATTCAGAAAAAACTTTGGCGGAGAACTGCTCGCCTCCAAGGAATAAAACCTTAAGACATTTAATTGCCTCACAGAATTTGTTAACCTCAAGATAGGAAGCCAATCTTGACGGAGTCAAATCCATAACTTCAGGTTCATATTTATTTATTAATTCGATTAATTTTGGAGTGCTCTTTATTTCAGAATCGTCAGCAAAAATCAACTCCACACCACCGGTCAAAGAAGTGAAAATATCTTCCAATGCCACATCAAAGGATATTGTGGTTACGCTTAAAAGCCTGTCATATCTGGTTTTCGGATAATCTGTCACCAAATTAGAGATATTTTCATGGCTAATCATCACACCTTTAGGCTTACCGGTAGACCCTGATGTGTAAATCATATATGCAGTATAGTCTGAGGTGATTTCAACATCCGGATTGGAGCAATCCCCTTCAGCCAATAACTCTTCAACATTTAGAGTAGTGTCTGAAGTTTCATTGCTTATGATAAAGTCCGCCTGACTGTTTTCATAGATATAGTCAATCCTCTCCTGAGGATATTCCAAATCAATAGGAATAAATGCACAACCAGCCTTCAAAATACCTAAAATGGAAGCAATCAGGTTACTGTTACGGTTAAGCATCACCAAAATATTATTTCCAGGTTCAACACCCTTTTTAATCAAAGCATTTGCAATCCTGTTAGCTTTTTCATCCAATTCCCGATAGGTTAATGTAGCATCAGAAGTTATCAATGCAGTTTTATCAGGATTTTCTTCCACCTGCTTTTCAAAGCGTTTGTGAATGAAAGGATTTTCAATATGTGAAAACACAGGAATTTCTGCATTGCCATTCAATTCAATGTCCCTAATCATTACGTTTTCAATATCGCAATCCATAAAGTAATCCAATACATTTAAAATGCAATCCAAAAATGTTTCGACATATTCTTCACTGTACAACTGATCATTGTATTCTACTAAAAATTCCAGATTATCTGCTGACTCGTTAATGTCAAAGGTGATTTTATAATTTGTTTCAAGGGTTTTCAGATATTTAACCCTATATCTTTTCGCATTAATCTCAATTATTTCATCATCAAGATTATTGTATGAATAGAAGAATTCAGGTTTTAGCTGGAACTCCTCTGCAAGTTGAGTATACGGATAAGTACTGTGACTGATCAAATCTTTCCAAGCAATATCAATACTTTCCAGCAATTCCCTGATTGTTTGAGACCTGTTTTCATTAAAGGAAATGAATGGAAGTGTTTTTACTAAAAATGCCTGAGTATTGAAATAATTAGAATTGGATCTTCCATTGAAAATTGTTGTCATCAATGTTTTGTCAGTGAATGTGTACTTATTCAAGTTCAATATGGCGCTTGCCATTATCAGCACATTCGGACTGATTTTGTTCTTAGAACAGAATTCCCTAATCTTTTCAGGATTTATATTTTTAGAAATTGATTTGATTGCCCCCAACTCTTCATTACCATTTAAATCAGGTGTTAAAACAGTTGAATCGACCTCATTGGAAAGCATTTCCTGGAAGTACTTATGAGATGAGAGATAATCTTCACTGTTCTCATATTCTTTTTCAATCAGGCTGTTGATATAACCGTCAATGCTTTCATTTTCAAGTTCCTGACCTTCATAAGCATATGCCACGTTATTAAACAGATTATCCAGAGATTCACCATCACTAATCAAGTGATGAATGTCTGAAAACAGTATTGTTTCAGATGATGTCTTATAAATTTTAAATCTGAACAATTGGCTATTTTGCAAATCGAAAGATTTGACGTTTTCCTTTTCGATTTCTTCATCAGTTATTGAATCGACTTCCACAATTGGGATTTTATCAATAGAAATTGCATCATCCCTTTTTTGCATCAATTGTCCATCTTTTGTAACGATTCTTGTTTTAAGATATGGATAAAACTCAATAGTTTTTATGATTGCCTCTTTTAATTTGTCTGCATCAACATCACTGTCAAATCTTATGATTGAAGGAAGATTATAATGTGCCTCTACATTACTTTGAACACATTCATAATAGACCCCCAATTGATTTGAAGTCAAAGGATAATAGACAGTATCTTCAGCAACTTCAATGAACCTGTCCAAATCAATTGCATCCCTTTCATTATGGTCAATCTGCTTTGCAATATCCCTAATTGTCGGGTTATTTAACAGTTCAATTACATCCAGGTTGACGCCCAAATCCTCATAGATTGCGGCATTGAGTTTCATTAATGTCAATGATGTGAATCCAACTGCATACAAATCATCAGTTGTTCCGAATTCTGGAGTCTCAGTAATTCTGGAAGCGATATCAATCAATATCTCTTCGGTTTCTGTTTCCGGCAATGTGAAAGAGAGGTCAAGTTCAGGTTCTGGCAATTGCTTAACGTCAGTTTTACCGTTTGGTGTTTGAGGCATTTCATCCAATTGCATAAAGACTGTCGGAACCATATATCTAGTTAACCTTTCCTTTAAATATTCCTTCAAGTCTTCGACATCAATCTCTTCTTGTGCAGTGAAATAGGCGCATAAATGCTCGTTATTGTTAATTTCCTTAATGACAACAACGTTCTGCTTAATGTTAGGATATTTGCCCAGATTGGATTCGATTTCACCAATCTCGATTCTTAAACCTCTAAGCTTGATTTGGTTATCGATTCTTCCCTTGATGTCAATTTCACCATTAGAAGTTTCAATGGCATAGTCTCCACTTCTATAATATAGAATTCCATTGATTTTAAGGAAAACTTCCCTTGTTTTTTCTTCCATATTGTAATAACCTTTACCGACACCAGGACCACCAATATAAAGCTCACCCATTACCCCCTGAGGCAATAGCTTACCGTCAATATCTCTCACATCAGTAATGTAATTGGGAATTGCAGGACCTACGGTTAAATCATTAATGTCCGTTACGACCTTATTGTTTGAGGTGATTGTGGTTTCGGTTGGACCATAACTGTTATAGACAATTGCATCACTGTTATATTTAATCAGTTCTTCATATACCGCTGCTGAAAATTTTTCTCCACCCAAAAATATACATTTAAGGCATTTAATTGCTTCACAGAATGATTTTACTTCGAGGTATGCCGCCAATCTTGATGGAGTCAAGTCCATCACTTCAGGTTCATACTCATTAATTAGTTTAACTAGTTCAGGAGTGCTTTTGATTTGTGTGTCATTTGCAAAGATTAACTCTATCCCACTGGTCAAACTAGTTAAAATATCCTCCAATGCAACATCAAATGAGATTGTTGTCATGGATAAAATCCTGTCATATCTGGTTTTCGGATAGTCTCTGATTAAATTACAGATATTTCTATGGGAAATCATAACTCCCTTAGGATTGCCTGTTGACCCTGAAGTGTAAATCATATATGCCAGATCTTCAGGTGAAATCTCAACATCCGGATTTTTAACATTTTCCTCCATTAAAAGCTCTTTTATGTCAATGGAGTTATCTCCACTTTTATTTGATATAATATACGGTGCCTGACTGTTTTCATAAATGTAATCAATTCTTTCCTGAGGATATTCCATATCCATTGGAATGAATGCACAGCCCGCCTTTAGAACACCCCATATTGAAGCAATCAATTCGCTGGTTCTTGGAAGCATTATCAAAACATTGCTTTTAGGTTCCACACCTTTTTTAATAAGTCCGTTTGCAATTCGGTTGGCTTTTTCGTTAAGTTCAGCATATGTTAAGGTTTCTCCGTTAGAAACAAGAGCTATATTATCAGGATTCTTCTCTGCCTGATTTTCAAAATGCCTATGGAGATATGGCAGCTCGATTTCATCGAATACAACATCATCATTTTCATCCACAAGAGCTATATCACTGATACTGATTTCACCTATTTCGGATACTATGATTTGTTTAATTATTTTTTCGATACTTTTTAAGAATAATTCTGCGAACTCTTTAGTGTATAATTGATTGTTGAATGAAAATGATACGATGAATTTATTATTGTCCTCACAGACATTCAGGAAATTTGAATATAATTTTTCATCAGCACTATCATTACCTCCAAAAGCATAATAGAATTCCGGGATTAGATTGTAGTCATCAAGCAATTCAACAAATGACTCATCATCAAATTTTAAGCTGTCCCCATAAATTTCTTGAATGGAACTTAAATACTCTTTTACGGTAATTTCCCTATCATCAAATTTGAGAGGCAACGGCAAATTATCAGCATGATAAATCAGGTTCCTATCAGAAAAATTAAACTTATTCAATGCCAAAGAAACACTGGCCAAAAAAAGGTCATTTTCAGTTATGGAATTCCTTTTACAGAAATCACTAAAATCATTGATTTCAACTGCTGATTTACAGATTTCACCATTCTCCTTATCCCCATTAAGATTAGGAGAAAGTATTGTAGATTCATCAAAATCCAAAACTTTCTTATAGAAATATTCTACATCTTTTGTTTCATCGATATTCATAGTATCATCCAATCAATTATTCATTAATATATATAACATTAAAAAGTATATTAAAATATTGATTTTATTAATATAATGTTAAAAAATCAATTAGAAAAAATTAAAAATAAACTAGGAACCAATTTATTTAATTATGATACTTGTCACCATCACTTGCACGTATGCAGCAATGCTGAAAAGACAAAAAAACAGGCAAACAATAAATAGCTAGGTTCATTAACCTCATCTACAGCATTATCATGGCGCAGTGAATTGGAAAATGCCAATTAATTTTTTGAATCATTATATGAGTGATTTTTTTAACTCTGTCTGTGGGCAAACATTGAAAAAAATGAAAAAATATATTAACAGACGGCAAAAAAAACCTGATTATATTTGAATCAAAAATTACTTAATTTTTTGAAGTATGACTTTTTTGCATTATTTTACAAAATATTTATTAATTTCTTTTAATAAAATTAAAAATGGGAAATGACATTGGACAGTATTTTTATAAAATCCAAAAAGTATTGGTTAATCTATTTAATATTCATTGCTGTTACGTGCATATCTACACTTTCAGCGAAGAACTTCGTAAAGCCACAGTTTGTAATAGCCACATTTGCAATCGTTGCAGTTGTGGGTGTATTATGTATTATCTACTATTTCATGCATGACTCTGAAAATGAACTGTATAAGGTTGCATTTGTAATCATACTAATTTTCGGAATGATGTCAGCATTGATTGTGCCTATTGTAGATGTCAGCGATGAATTGGAGCATCTTACACGGGCAGAAATCACGTCTCAGGGAGTGATATTCCCTCATTGGGAGAGCGGTCCAAACAATCTAAACAGATTGTACAACCATACTTCAGAAGGTCAGTACAGTACCGCACTCAATACGGATGTGGGTTTCTGGACATCGGAAAGTCATATGTTTTTCCTACACAATCGGGAAAATACTGTTTTTGACACGCCAGGTGATACGGACAAGATTTCCAAAACACAAATACTTGACGGATCATCCTTTGAGCAAAATCCTTTTTACGGATACCTGCCTCAGGCACTCGGTATCTTTTTTGCCAAGCTATTTGACATGAATGTAATTTGGATGCTCTGGCTTGGCAGATTATTCAATCTGGTTTCCTATGCATTTTTAATATCTTTAGCCATTAAAAAGACGCCTGTGCTGAAGATTCCTCTTTTGGCCGTAGCATGCATACCCCTTTCGATTTATCAGGCGGCATCCCTAAGTATCGATTCTATGATAATCGGCTTGGGAATACTTACAATAGCATATTTCCTATACCTGTATAAGGCGGAAGAGCGGTCCCTTGATACAAAGCATGTTGCACTATTCTGCGGGCTTTCATTGCTTTTGGGCCTTTGCAAGCTACCTTATCTCGCATTCACGTTTTTGATATTGCTTGTTCCTAAAAGCAACTTTAAAGATGAGAATATCTTAAGGTACATGCTTTTGGGCATTCTGATTGTCTCCATTGCAGGCGTATTGTGGAGCAGCTATTCCGAACCGGCTTTGATGCATTCATGGAGATCAAAACTTAATTATATGGACCCTGCACTACAGGTTAAATATCTTATTGACCATCCACTTGCCATTTTGAAGTTTTTAAGGATGATTTTCACATACACTTTAGGCATTACATTAAATGGTCTTTTCAATTTCTTTTCAGCAGGCAGTGCATACCACTACTCAGACCACTATACGCTCATTACCGTATTACTGTGGATATTCCTGGCTGCCACATTGCTGTTCTATCCGAAAAATGTTAAATTCAATTCCAAGGCAAGATGGGGTTCACTTATTATACTGCTTATGATATTTGTCGGAACATGTTTCATCCAGCTTTTGACATGGGCAGATGTCGGAAAGACAAATATCGGCGTCAGCGCAAGGTACTTTTTACCGCTGTTTGCATTGCTTCCTATCATAGTACCATTCAGGATAGGGAAACTGGATAAATTCAAGGGAAGCTGTGATAAATATGCAATGATTTTCATAATTGGATTTATGGCCACGTTAATACTGGCTTTTGCGACAAAATATTATTGATTTAGGGATAAAAATGAGTTTAAATGAATTTAAGGACGTATTAATTTCATCAAAAAAGTATTGGCTAATTTATTTAGCCTTAATAATTATTTTGGGTCTTTCAACTGTTACATATAAAAATGCATTGAATCCAAATTTTGAGATTAGTATACTCCTGATAATTGTATTTTTGGGCATTCTTTGCATCGTGTATTATTTCATGCACAACTCAGATAAGGAATTGTATAAGGTTGCATTTGTAATCATACTGTGCTT
Organism: uncultured Methanobrevibacter sp.; assembly: GCA_902794475.1. Classification (GTDB taxonomy): domain Archaea; phylum Methanobacteriota; class Methanobacteria; order Methanobacteriales; family Methanobacteriaceae; genus Methanocatella. The sequence goes on from CADBHR010000042.1 coordinate 7,404, forward strand.
TGGGATTGTTACGTCATTTATAGTGCCGATTTGTGATGTCAGTGACGAAACAGAACATCTTGCAAGAACTGAACTGACTTCAAGAGGAATAATAATTCCCCATTGGACTGGAGAGGATTTAGGTGTTGACAGGGCTTACAACATATCGTCATCACATATGAATGCAATTTATAATAAGGGTGCAGGATTTGAATCTATTGAAGCCTTGAACTATCTGACGAATAGCTTAGGTAAAACCGTATATAATACTCCTAATGATACTCTTAAAATAGACTATACTCCAACAATAATCGTTTCAGCATTCGAGCAAAATCCATTTTACGGATATCTTCCGCAGGCCATAGGTATGGACCTTGCCAAACTTCTGGACATGAATGTGATTTGGATGCTGTGGCTTGGGAGGATTTTCAATCTTATTATGTATGCCGGATTAATATCTCTGGCCATTAAAAAGACTCCTGTTTTGAAAATGCCAATGCTTGCTGTTGCATGCATACCCATTTCAATCTATCAGGCGGCTTCGCTAAGTATAGATTCCATGATAATTGGCCTTGCAATACTTGCCATTGCATACTTCCTGTACCTGTATAAGGCCAAGATAAACTCGCTTGGCGTTAAGCATGTTGTAATATTTTCTGCATTATGCCTGATTCTGGGTCTCTGTAAGCTCCCCTATCTGGCATTCATATTCCTATTGCTGCTGATTCCATTCGACAACTTCGAAAAGGGTAAAAAAATCATCCCTTATATGATTCTGTGCATAGCACTTGTCGGAATAATAGGAGTCATGTGGAGCAGATATTCCCAACCTGCACTGATGCATTCCTGGAGATCCAGACTCAAGTACCTAGATCCTGCAGGACAGATGAATTATATCCTTTCACATCCGAATTTCATTGGAAATTTCTTTTCTCAGATATTCACATATAACATAGCCAAGATTTTATACGGCACATTCAATTTCTTTGGAGCAGCTCAAAAGACACATTATTCAGATGATTATCACCTGATAGTGGTTACATTATTGCTGTTTTTAGCTGTGATGTTGCTTGCCTATCCGAAAAGAGTAAAATTCAATAAAAAGACAAGGATTGGAACATTGTTCGTTGTACTGGTAATATATGTTGGAACATGTTTCATCCAGCTTTTGACATGGGCAAGTGTCGGGAGATTAAATCTGGGTCTTTCAACACGGTATTTCGTGCCTCTGTTTGCACTTATACCTATTATAGGAACATTTAGGATAGATCGGCTGGAAAGGTTTAAGGATGATTTTGATAAGTATGCCATGGTTTTCATTATCGCATTCATGGCAGTCATGGTTCTGTCATTCGCTACGAAGTATTATTAGTTTAAAAAAAAAGAAATTAGGGATGTTGGTGTTGATCTCTAATTTCAATGTTTGTTTTTTCGTTTTTAATTGCATAACGAACGTTACCCATGATGAAAATTTTTGAAAAAAAAAATAATAGTCACTATTTAAAGTAACTTACAAGTTTTCATTGAAAAATTCTGCAATCTTTTCAAATGGGATTACATCAGTTTTATAATACAAATCAGTATGAACGGCATCAGGGATAATCATTAACTCCTTATTGTCCCCAGTCAATTTTGCAAATTCATCTTCTGAGAAATATCTTGAATGTGCATTTTCCCCATGAATCATTAAAATCGGTGTTCTGATTTCATCAGAATAAGCTATAATCGGCTGAGATATGAATGACATGCATCCTATTACATTCCATCCATCATTTGAACCGGGAGATCTTGGATGATATCCCAACGGTTCAATGTAAAAGTCATGATAATCCTTTACAAATTGCGGCAAGTCATCTGTCACCTCTTTAATGACCCCTCCAGCTTTTGCATATTCACCGTTCTTAAAGTCTTCAGTTCTTTGATTGTTTAAGGCAACTTTCATTTCATATCTTGCATCGGCATTATCCTCCGCATCATAATATCCCTTTGCAGTAATACGAGTCATATTATACATTGTTGAGGTGACTGTTGCTTTGATACGGGTATCAAGAGATGCAGCGTTTAGCGCCATTCCTCCCCACCCACAGATTCCACAAATTCCGACCCTGTCGCCGTCAACATCATCTGATGTGACAAGATAGTCAACAGCAGCCTGAAAATCTTCAGTATTGATGTCTGGAGATGCCATGTCACGAGGTTCGCCTGAACTTTCACCAGTGAATGAAGGGTCAAAAGCTATTGTCAAAAATCCCATTTCAGCCAATGTTTGTGCATAGAGACCTGAAACCTGCTCTTTTACAGCACCGAATGGTCCTGCGCATGCAATAGCTGGCAATTTACCATTAGAATCTTTTGGTTTGTATAAATCTGCAACCAAAGTAACTCCATACCTATTTTTGAATGTTACCTTTTCATGATGTACCTTATCGCTTTTGGGAAAAACCTTATCCCATTCTTTTGTTATCTCAATATTGTCCATAATAACACCTTTTATATTATTTGATGAAATATATAATCATTTTAAACTGAACTCCAATGTAACATCACCGGACCCCAGAACTTCCTTTAGCTTATTAGAATCAAAATTATCTATTTTACCCAGTTTCGTATAGCTCCATGAATGGGAACCGTAAAACAGAGATATTTTATCTCCCTGATACAATACAATATCTCCTAGAGAAGTACCAATATTTTCATCACTTGTTGGAAGTGAAAAACCTAAATCTCCCACTTTTTCAAAACCACCATATTCAGACGCATTGACTTTGATATTGCCTTTTTTCAGTTCTTTAATCAATTCCTGTGTGGCAGAATTGTTTTCCAATTTAACATCAAATACCTCATCATTGATTTTGACTTTAACTAAATCGTCCATACTATCATTTCCGCTAACCGCAGTGCATGCAATTAAACTCAATATGATTATAAAAAAAATTTTTTTAATGTAATCCACTATATCACCCAAATACCTGTTATTTTAAACTTAAAACCAATTTTACATCACCAGTTCCCAGAATCTTCTTCAAATCTTTAATATTCTGTACCTTGCCCAGTTTTGTATAAGACCAGGAATTTGAATTATAGAATAGTGATATCTCATCACCCTCATAAAGCACGATATCACCTGCCGAGGTGGTTATGTATTTGTCGCTTCTCGGAAGTGAAAAGCCCAAACCCCCAACTTTTTCAAATCCTCCATAATCTTCAGCATGAATTGTAACATCACCCTTCTTTAGCTTGTTCATCAGTGCTTTTGCTGCGGAATTATCTTCCAATTTCACCTTTAAAACATGATTATTGACTTTAAGGTTTATTACATTTGAACGAGCAATAGTTTTGATATATGTTTTTAAAACAGCCAATTTTACCTTAGAGGTTGATTTAATATTGATAACAACATTGTGTTTGCCTTTAGGCAATGATTTCATGTTGAAACTCACAATCCCTTTTTTATCCGTTTTCAAAGAGTACTTCTTATATTTTTTACCTGTGAAAACCTTTATCATTACTTTAATATTTTTCATCGATTTTTTGGATTCCCTATTTTTAACAGCAATCTTGTACCTTTTAGATTCCTTATAATATCCTGTGATTTTTGGAGCTGAAATTTTTAGTTTAGCCCTTGATATTTTAATCGAACTGTATTTAATCTTTGATAAGAACTTTTTAGAATCTTTAACATTTATTGTCACTTTATGACTACCAATACCTAAATTAG
>CADBHR010000043.1 GCA_902794475.1 uncultured Methanobrevibacter sp.
GTCAAAACACGCAACTGGAAATGTCCAAAATGCGGAAAAATACTTGATAGGGACACAAACGCAGCAATTAATATTCTAAACCGCTGGTTCAACGGGGATGACCTGAAATAATACTTAAATTAACCATTATTAAGTGAAAATAATTCAGGAATCCCCATCCTCTATAGGATGGGGTGGTTCAACTGCCAATAGAAAATTAAATAGTTTAACCAGATTTGGAAAAACTATTGGTATACTTTTGAGCGGTCTTCAATACGTCCAATATATATGCAATTGTTTTCTACTCTAAAACAGATTCTATAATTTCCTTTTCTTGCTCTTTTGTATTTTGGATATTTTTTTACTTTTTTATAGTTAGTGTCTTCTGGATTGTTTATTATTTCTTCTAATTTTTCACGGATTATTTTGTAAGCTATTGGATTTTTCTTTTTATAGTATTTCAATTGTTTTAAAGCAGAACGTTTAAATTCAAGTTCCATATTAATCATCTAGATATGCATCAAGTTCGTCTAATGAAGAAAAGTGAACTCCTTCACCATTTGCAAATTCTTTATCTGCTTCAATTAAGTCTTTAATCTCCTGATATTCTTCATAATCATCTAATACTTTAGAGATAATGTCATTGAAAGAATCATTCTTATGTCCAATGTCTGCTAATCTTTCATGATTAAATAAACTGACTCTGATAGATTTTGTTTCCATTTATACATCACCAATAATATATTTTGTAGTTTTAAGTATATATAGTTTACAAGGTATACCGTGTATACATAATCAATAATATTGCTCAATTTTATCTTGAAGAAATTTGGGATTTTCGCATTTTTAAGATAAATTGTCATTAGGGCAATGAGTGGTCTTTGTCGTATGGGAATGTAACTTTAAGTGTTAGGGCATGAATTTTAGTTGTATAGTATTTTTTTGGATAAGTTTATTAATTTAAGTTTATATATCCAATATTAGGAATTGAATATTTTAAATGAAAAAATACAATTATCATTTGTTCGTTTAGAATAAAACAAAATTCTTAAAAAATATTTATTGCAAAAATAGGGAGAAACGGTACCATGAAATACAAAAAATGCATAATCATGCTGGTGCTTGCTGTCTTCATATTCGGAGCAGCAAGCGTCTGCGCCAGTGATGTGAACGATACGGTGATTGCCGGTGAAGATGATTCGCCGGTTGAATTGTCACTGGAAGATAGTGATGAAATGATATCTTCCGGAGAAGATGAACAAATAGGTCAAACAGGAAATGATGAACTGATAAGTGAAGGAAATAGCGGAACATTTGCTGAGCTGCAAGCCTATATTAATGCAGCAGGTTCAACATTAACACTAAATAAGAGTTACCAATGTGAAGACGGTTTTGACAGTGAAGGAATTCTCATTGGCAAATCAATAACAATTGACGGACAAGGTAATAAAATCGATGCACAGGAAAAATCAAGAATATTCAGAATAACCGCAGACAATGTAGTGCTGAAAAACATAATCTTCACAAATGGTAAAACAACTGGAAAAGGGGGAGCAGTTCACTTTTCAAGTAAGGGGGCTGTGATGAATTGTAATTTTACTAAAAACACTGCTGATGATGGTGGTGCTGTTTATTATGTTGAAGGATCTGCCGGTGAGACTATAAATTGTAATTTCACAGATAACATTGCAGAATCCAGTGGTGGAGCACTGGTATTTTTGGGTAATGGTGCTGTGACAGGCTGTAACTTTATTAATAACGCAGCACAGTCAGGCAGTGGCGGTGCCATTTACTTTAGTAACGGTACTGTCTCAGATTGTAATTTCACTAGCAACAAAGCAGTTTATGGTGGTGCCGTTTACTTTAACATTAATGGTACTGCGACTGATTGTTGTTTTGATAGTAACCAAGCAACTGGTTATTTTGCTTACGGTGGTGCTGTTTATTTTGAAAAAAGATCTTCCGGTGAGGCTGTAAATTGTAAGTTTGCTGATAACCGTGCAAAACGTGGAGGTGCCATTTATTTTGATCAGGGATCTTCCGGTAAGACTGAAAATTGTATTTTTGCCGGAAACTCTGCTACTGACAGCGGTGCCATTTATACCAATGGCGCATTGAATGTCATTGCCGATGCATGTATTTTCAAATCCGGTTCCGATAGTACTAATGGCGTATCTTTTATTCCGCCTACACTGACTGTTGATAATTTCACAACTGAGTTTAACTCTCATGAGAAATTGATGTTTGATTTAAAAACAAGCGGTGGCAGGTCTATTGAAGATGGAATTATTTCAATAAGCGTATACCACAATAACAATAGCTGGGTTGGCAATTATAGCTGTTTAAGTGGTGAAGGATGGGCAGTAGATTTACTTCCAGGTTCTTATTATGCAATTTTCAACACTGAATATGCAGGTTTTGAACCGGTCCGAAGGACAATAACTGTCATAAGTCATTATGTAAAAGTAACAGCAGTTTCAACCACAAACATGACCGTAAACATCACTGCAAAATCTGACATTAATCCGGAGGTTATTCAGGGCAATATGATATTCATATTATCTGATGGCAATGAAATTAATGCAAATTATGCAGGTAATGGAACATGGTGGGCAATGCATACATTTAATGATTATGGCGATTATCAGGTCGATGCTTCATATGACGGAGTGGACAATCTGATTGTTGAGTCTGCGATTATTGAAATTGTTAAGAATAGATTTTCTGAATTGCAGGCCCTTATTTCCGCAAATTATGGTTCAATATTAAAATTGGATGAAGATTATGAATTCGAAAATGATTTTGACATTAATGGAATCAACATCACAGATTCAATAACCATTGACGGTCAGGGCCATACACTTGATGCCAAAGGAAAAGGAAGAATATTCAATGTCGCTGCAGAAAATGTAATACTGAAAAACATTATTTTCACAAACGGTTACACAACTGGTAATGGGGGTGCAGTTTTCTTCAAGAGCAATGATGATGGGACTGTGTCAAATCCATACAATACAGGTTCCTTTGACATTATTAGTTATTGTTCTGTGACAAATTGTACATTCACTGGCAACAAAGCAGATAATGGTGGTGCTGTTTGGATGAATTCTGGTAGTGTTGAAAATTGTAATTTCACTGGTAATAATGCCACCATGGGTTCTGCAATTTATTTCTCCAGTAGTTCAGCCACTAAAACTGTTTCCAATTCTATTTTCTTAAACAATAGGGCAAATGCAGCAACTTTAGATGTAGTTAAAAATGATAATGATATCACAATCATATTCAAGGGTCAAAATAATCTTTTAAATGCAATTTATTCCAATGGTGATGTTACTTTTAACAATGTGACATATTGGGGCAAAAATGGAATTACAACCATCAGTGATACTATATTTGGATCCAATAAGGCAGCAGGTCAAAATATAACTGTTAAGGGTCTTGTTAATGGCAATATTATAGATGAAACTAGAGTTACTGATGAAAATGGTGAAATCGTTTTAGATAGTTCAGGGGATTATTTAATCATCGTTAGCCATAAAGGTGATTCCTACTACACAGAAGTTGCCGAAACACTATTTACAAACATGAACTTATATGTAAATGTGACTTCAGTTACAACCGCCAACAAGACTGTTAACATCACGGCAAAATCCAATATCTGCCGGGAGGTTTTGTCTGGTAAATTATTATTTATCTTGCCAAACGGCGCTGAAATTAATGCAGATTATGCGGGAAATGGAACCTGGTGGGCATTACATACTTTTGATGATTATGCAGTTTATCAGGTTACAGCATCATATGTCGGGCTGGACAGTGTATCTGTCAACAGAGGAACCATTGCAGTTACCGCTCCGGAACATACATTTTCCTTTTTAAATTATAAAATCAACGGAAATGACAATTCAGTGATTGAGTTATCCAATGATTTTTATTTTGATTATAATTATGACCGTGATTTTGTAAACGGAATTGTGATTAGCAGATCTGTTGTAATTCAGGGTAATGGACATGTGATTAACGCTGATGAAATCAGGATATTCAAGATCACTAACGATGCACAAGTGGTAATCAGAAATGTTACTCTTGTAAACGGTGAGCACGAAGAAGGCGGAGCCATCTATAATGATGGAAGTAATTTAACTATAATTGACTCTACCATAGCAGATAATTTTGCATATGATGGCGGTGGAGCGATTTATGTAAACGACGGTATTTTAACTGTCATCACATCAACATTGACCGGCAATGGAGTATATGATTATGGTGGAGCGATTTATATAAATGGCGGCAGTCTGGAAATATTCAATTCCACATTAAGCAGCAATTATGCAGAAGAGGGCGGTGGAGCGATTTACAGCAACGGATACAGTTTGACAATTATCAACTCCACATTGGACAATAACCGAGCAGGCAACTATGGCGGTGCTGTCTATAATGGTCAGGGCGATTTGACAGTAATCGGCTCCAGAATAGGAAACAACTATGCAGAAGATGATGTTGCTGTTTGCACAGGCAACAGCGATAATGTTGTTTTCAAGAATAATGAAATTATCAACGGTTATATTGAGGGATTCACTGCAGATGATTCAAATAGATTCATTATCCCTCCAAGATTCGGATTAATGCCGGTCTTCGACTCTTCTCTAAGAATTCGAGTATTTGAAAAAGATGGCAGAAGATTCACAGGTGATGTCACTTTGACTGTTGGCGGTGAGGATTATGTTGTCCACCTGATTAATGGTACAGGCAAAACAGATGTAATAAATTCAATCATGGCTTCTGGAGATTATTATGCCAACATCACTTTCAATGGAAATGATGAATATCCTGCAGTGGATTATGAGAATGTCGGATTTTCACTGTCTATAAACACATTTAGTAATCTGTATGCCTTATTTATAGAGAGCATAATTGACCATGGTGAGGTGATATTGAACAGGAACTACACTTTGGACTATGATGATGAGTTTGATTTCATTGACGAGTATTTTGACCTTTTGGCCGAAAACGCCTTAACCATTGACGGCAGAGGCTACACTATTAACTGTTATGGTGAGGGGAATTTCTTGAATGTCGGTCCTGGCGAGAGGGTAACAGTCAAAAATCTAATCATAATGAACGGTATGGAAGATCGAGGCGCTGCAATATATAATAAGGGTAATTTAACAGTCATCAACTCCACTTTCATCAATAACTATGCATATGAGGACGGCGGTGCAATCTATAGTTCTCATGGTCATGTAACAATTATTGGCTCTATATTCAGCTTAAATGTTGCAGATTATGGAGGAGCAATCCTTATTGATAATTCATATTTAACTATAATTGACTCCACATTCACAGGCAACCGAGCCGAGGACGGGGGTGCAATCTATAATTTTGCAGGCACTTCAGTTATGGACAATGTCACCTTCATAAATAACTATGCAGAATCTGGCGGAGCAATATTTGTTATTGGATCTGGTGAAATAATGGGTGCTGCTAACCCTTCAACCGATACATTCCTCCTCGCTGCGCAGACAGGCAATGAAGTTATTTTAAAAGTGGCCAATTCAATATTTGACAACAACACTGCTGAGGAAAATGCTGGGGCAATATATATTGGTAATGCTGCTGCGACAATAAATAACTCCTTATTTAACAAAAACAGTGCAAATATGGGTGGGTCAATCTATAATATGGGTGTTTTAACTATATTTGACTCTAATTTGACCAACAATTTTGCATTTGAAGACTTTGAATCTCATGGTGGGGCAATATTAAGTTCCGGCAATCTGATTATGAATCATACGGTCTTGTCCAATAATTCCGCTTATGGAGACAATAGTGGTGTAGGGGGAGCAATTTTTATTTCAGAAGGCCATTTCGAAATAACTGAATCTACATTCATCAATAACTATGCATATTATGGCGGAGCGATATTTGTCAACAAAGACACCACAATAATTGAATCTCCAGGTCCAGCAAATGATGTTCTCTCATCTGCACAGGAAAACTCTGTTTTGGGCGAAGTTGTTGCGAATGATATATTGCTGAGAGTAACAGACTCCACATTTATGGACAATCGTGCATATAAGGGCGGCGCAATATATAATGAAGGCATTGCAATAGTAACTGGCTCCAGATTTGATGATAACATGGCAAATGCCGGCGGTGCAATCTATAATACCCGTCTTTTGACAATAAGTAAGTCCGCTTTTGGAAATAATTTGGCAAACAAATCCTCTAATGCTTATGGCGGAGCCATATATAATGATGAAGATGGTAATGTGAATATAACTGCCTGTGAGTTGTCATACAATTCAGTAAAAGGAAAACTTGCTTTTGGTGGAGCAATCTATAATGTTGGTGAAGCATATGTGAAGGATTCAACTTTAACATTCAACAGAGCTATAGGAACTGATTTTGCAACTGCAGGCGCAATTTATAATCAGAATAAGTTATTTGTGATAAACTCCACATTTGCCAACAACACTGCAACAGCGATTTCAGCTGCCGAAGGCGGTGCAATCCTGACTGCAGTAGGTCAGTTGATTGTGGATGACTCCACATTCTCATGCAACGTTGCCTCTGCAAATCAATCTGCCGGTGGAGCAATCATTAATCTATATGGTAATGCGACAATAAATGATTCCACATTCAAGAATAATAGTGCAAATAATGGCAGTGCAGTAATGTCTGGAAATAGGGAAGGCATGCCTCCTAGCAATATAAATGTCGAAAATTCCAGATTCATTGACGATTCCGTTGAAGGTTTCGTATTGGATGATTCTAATATGCTTCTGAGTGAACCTGTTTTTGAAATTCATGTTTCTGATGGGGTTAGCGGAGGACCTGCTGAAATAACTGTAAATGAAATTAAAATGGGCGGTGAATTTAACGGAACAGTAACCGTAAGAATTGGAAATGCTGATTATCCTGTGAAGGTTATTAGAGGTCATGGAAATGCAACAATTGATCTTGTAATCGGCTTTGGAACTTATAATGCGACATTGTATTATCCGGGTGATTTGAACTACAGCGCCGTAACTGTTCAAAGCAACAGTTTTGTTGTCAGTCCCGCCGAAGTGGAAATGGTCATTCCGCCATTGGACGGCCTTTCAGGCAATGGTGAATTTACAATTGCGATTTCTGATGATGCGGAGGGTAATGTCACATTAACAATAAATGGTAAGGATTATGTCTTTGGCGTATCTGGAGGTAAAGCTAATGTTAAACTTCCTGAATTGGCTGACGGCAATTATGATTATGTCATTGCATACTCCGGAGATGGCAAATATTCATCATTCACATCATCTGGAAGTTTAACGGTCAAAAATCCTTCAAAACCGGTTAATCCGGTTAAACCAACAGTCCCAACTAAACCGGTAAAAACAACTTTAACACTCAAGAAGGTCAAAGTTAAAAGATCTGCTAAAAAACTGGTTATCCAGGCAACCTTGAAGGTCAATGGCAAGGCAGTTAAGGGTAAAATTATTAAATTTAAGTTTAATAAGAAAAGCTATAAAGCCAGAACCAATGCTAAAGGTGTTGCTAAGATTACTGTTAAAAAATCAGTTCTTAAAAAACTCAAAAAGGGCAAAAAGGTAACATATACTGCAACATACGGTAAAATTACCAAGAAAGTAAAAGTGACAGTCAAAAAGTAATTGCTTTGGCGATTACTTATTTTTTTTATTTTTTTTGAATGTCCTTTAATAGATTCTTAAATAAGTGGGATTTCATTCAATGAATTGTCGCTTCAAAGATTGCTTGTAAGGCAACAAACAATACTATATAAAATTATATTAAAACCGGGTTGTGAAACAATGAGGTACAAGAAACACATGCTGCTGCTGGCACTGGCCATTTTCCTGTTTGGCATTGCAGGAGCATGGGCCAGCGACACAAACGATACAGTGACTGGAAATATGGACGATTCTGCAGTTGGACTGTCCGATGATGACATCATGGGCATCGATGAAAATGAGGACGTATTAAATGCAAACGAAAAGACATTTGGAGATTTGAACAGTAAAATAAACGGAAATAGTGACCGTGACATCTACCTGGACAGTGACTACAAATATTCGGACAGGGATTCCGATTTCATGTATGGAATCAGCATCGACCGTGACCTGAACGTCTATGGAAACGGACATACAATAAACGGAAGCACCGAGGCAAGAATATTTGAAATCAAAAATGGAAATGTAGCATTCTACAATATAACATTCACCTATGGAAATGCGCATTATAATGATGGTGGAGCCATAAATGGCAGGTGCACTGTGGTCAACTGCACATTCATAGGCAACAATGCCGATTGGGGTGGTGCTCTGAAATATGGTTTTGCCATAAACTGCACATTCACACATAACAACGCAAGATATGCAGGTGCCATAGGATGGGGTTCTGCTGTAAACTGCACATTTATAGGTAACCATGCAATAGGCGATGGTGGGGCTATGACCTATGGTTCTGCTGTAAACTGCACATTCACAGATAATGATGCAGAGATAGGTGGGGCTATGGCCGATGGTTCTGCTGTAAACTGCACATTCATAGATAACAAAGCAAGCAATTATGGTGGTGCCCTGGATGTGATTTCTGCTGTAAACTGCACATTCATAGATAACAAAGCAAGCAATTATGGTCATGCCATGCACTATTGTTATTATTTGGAGTGCATTGGCCAAAAAGAGGATTATTATGGTTCTAATAATTTAAACCTTTACTTTGATGTATCTAATTTCACTTCAACATACAAATCCAATGATGAGTTCCGCATCGCTTTAAGGGGTCAACTTGGTGGTGTAGACTTTATAAATACTGATGTGGTAATTTATAAGGAGGGTGTTGAGGTCAGGAGATATTCCCGCTTAAGCAGTGAATCAGTGATTTTTGATTTGGCTGTAGGCATATATACTGCCGAAGTGAAAATTACATATCCGAAGTTGGATCCTGTGCCAAAAAATATCACATTAACAATCAATAAGGCAACACCAAAGATTGAAGTGGCTGTTAATGAATCAATTTATCCTGATGATGTCATTGTTAATGTTAAATCAGATGTTGGTGGCACTTATGTAGTTAAAGTCGGTGGTAAAACTCAAATCGTGACACTTGAGGCAAATGTTGCAAAAAACATCTCATTTGCTGGACTTGCTGCAAACGAAACAGGATATGTTGTCAATGTAACTTGTGATGAAACAGAAAACTATACTTCTGGCATTAATGATGTGGTAATCATCAAGGTCAAAAAGGCAACACCAACAATCACTGCAACAGAAATAATCGCAACCTATAACATAAATGGGGATCTTGTCATAACATTAACCGACAGCACAGGCAATCCTATGGCCAGTGAAGAAATAACCGTTGACCTAAACGGCATTAAAACATACATCACCGACATGAGCGGCCAGATTAAAATCACTACCAAAGGTTTGATTCCGAAAACATACTCTGTGGCAATAACATTTGAGGGAAACACAAACTATACAAAAACGAACAAAGATGTTAAGGTCATTGTCAAAAAGGCAACTCCAAAGATTGTTGCTAAAAAGAAAACATTCAAAACCAGTGTCAAAACCAAAAAGTACACTATTACATTAAAGGACAATACTGGTAAGGCAATCAAGAAGGCCAAAGTCACCCTGAAAGTCAAGGGCAAGACCTACAAGGCAACCACTAATTCCAAAGGCAAGGCTACCTTCAAAATCAAAAATCTCAACAAGAAAGGAACCTTCAAGGCCACCGTAACCTATAAAGGAGACAAATACTACAACAAGGTAACCAAAAAGGCAAAAATAAAAGTCATTATCACTTTCAAAACTGTTTCCAAAGGAAGCAAGGACAAATCCGCAGTTAAAGAGATTCAGCAGGCCTTAAAGGACAACGGATACTATCTTTCCTATAAAGGACACTACCTTATGGTTGACGGAAAATTCGAAAGCTGCACAGAAAGGTCAGTCAGGCAGTTCCAAAAGGACAAAAACTTGAAAGTGACCGGAAAAGTTGACGAGAAGACTGCTCATGAACTTGGAATGGTTTAAATTAATGTAGGTGCGTTTGCATCTACAACAATCTTTTTTTAATCGCTATCATCTTGATGTCTGCGCACAAATCTTTTGAAAAAAATAAGCATCATCATTATCCTTAAATCCAGACTTAATTTAAGCGAAGTTTTTCCTGTTGGATTGTCATTTGCTTTGGTCTTTCTTTAAGAATTGTTATGATGATATTGGTTGGGATTTTGGCCTTTTTTGTGTGGAAAATATGGCGGGAAAATCAATAGTAATTGGTGAATCATAGTTCTCCCGCATATATTTCCGTGTTTTCACATTTTTTGCGGATTGAATTAATATTTTCCAGCTTAAAATGACACGTTTAAACCAGAAGGCGATTTAATTTAATTCAAATCCAAGAGTTTACTTATAAAAAATCTGCATTAATGCAGCCTCTTTGTGAATCAAAGAGTAACTTTGGAAAGTTTCTCAGGTTTATGACTTTTGAATTTATGAAAATCAGGGTTATAGAATTTGGGAGGCGGTTAATTGTGTGCACACCGTCCCTGATTGCAACTGCCTCGGCGATTGTGCCTGTGTGGCCGATGCGGTAGGGATGATGAGTGGGTTGTTGACTAAATGAAGTCTTTTTGATTCCTGTTATGGTGTTGCAGGAATTGACTAACGTGTCCAGCCTAAAATGAAACGTCTAAACCAGACAACACTTAATTTCAATTTGCTTCCTACCATTAATGTATTGATTGCATATTCTATATGCGCAATATTGATGTAGGACGAAGTTTTGAATATGTGCGGAAAACTTGAAGAAGCTTTCCTGATTATAATTTTGTTTTTGGGGAATATAAACCTATCTTGAATGAATGGCATGTCGATGTTAACAAATCAAGTTAAGGTGTGTGCATCACATCCGGTCGAATCTCGCTTTGGCAATTTCGAAAATTATATTCATATCATTGACACAACTTTAACGGTCGAATCTCGCTTTGGCAATTTCGAAAATTATATTCATATCATTGACACAACTTTAAGTGGAGGAGACACTATGGAAAACAGAAGCATAATCATAATACTTGTTGCGGTAATCCTTGTTCTTGCGGCGGTTGTTGGAGTGATGATGTTCAATACTTCACACGCGAAGCAGGGAACCGAAATCAAAATCACAAGCGATAAGGAACAGGTTGAAGGTGAGGAATTGTCATTCAAGTTAAGCGAGCAGAACGGGACTTCCGTATCAAAGGAAATAGTCAACGTCACAATCAAAGATAAGAAGGGAAAAGTCGTGGTCGATGAGGTTGTCAAGACAAACTCAAAGGGCAAGGCAAAGCTGGATTTGAATTTGAAGAAAGGCAAATACAAGGTTAATGTTGCTTATGGAGGAAATGAAAACTACACGGGGACAAATGCAACA
>CADBHR010000044.1 GCA_902794475.1 uncultured Methanobrevibacter sp.
AAGAAATAACTTATCATAACTAACTTTTAACAAATAAGTTATATTTTATAACTTCTTCCTTATAAAGTATTTGTTTTCACAAATAAGTTATTAGTTATTAATTATTACTTATAACTTATAACTGATAAAAAAAATTATAAGTTATAACTTATAACAAAAAAAATTTAAAAAAAATAAGAAAGGATTATTTAGCATTTTGCATGGTTCCGTCAAAATAACTAGCATATCCTTTTAAGTCCAACATTCCATGACCTGAGAAGTTCAATACAATAGTTTTTTCCTCACCAGTCTGTTTGCATTTCAATGCTTCATCAATTGCAGCTCTGATGGCATGAGTGGTTTCAGGAGCAGGAACAATACCCTGATTACGGGCAAAAGTAATACCAGCATCGAAACAATCCTTCTGATGAACTGATCTAGGTTCGATATAACCTTCTTTAGTTAAAAGTGAAACGATAGGAGACATACCGTGGTATCTTAAACCTCCCGCATGTACAGAAGGTGCAACAAAGTCATGTCCCAAGGTGAACATCTTAAGCATTGGAGTAAATCCGTTTGAATCTCCAAAGTCATAATCATAACTTCCTTCAGTTAATGTAGGACAGGCACTAGGTTCCACAGCAATGAATTGGGTGTCTGAGTTTCCGTCAATCTTGTCCTTGATGAATGGGAACAGAGATCCTGCAAAGTTACTTCCTCCGCCTGCACATGCAATCATGACGTCTGGAGTTTCCTCTGCAATTTCAAGTTGTGTCTTCAATTCCTGACCGATGACTGTCTGGTGAAGCATAACATGGTTTAAAACGCTTCCCAAGGAATATTTGACCTCATCATTTTCAAGGGCCTCTTCCATAGCTTCAGAAATGGCAACTCCCAATGAACCTGGGTGGTCTGGATTTTCAGCCAAGACTTCACGTCCGACGTTGGTATTTTCACTAGGGGATGCAAATACATTAGAACCGTAAATGTCCATAATGTTTTTCCTGTCAGGCTTTTGATTGAATGAAACCTTAACCATGTATACTGTACATTCGATATCAAGCAAATTGCATGCTAGGGACAATGCAGTACCCCATTGTCCTGCACCGGTTTCGGTAGTCAATCTTTCAACACCCTCTTTTTTAGCAAAATATGCTTGAGGGATAGCTGAATTCAACTTGTGGGAACCGGTTGGTGAAGAGTCTTCCCTTTTGAAATAGATTTTGGCCGGAGTATTCAAGTATTCCTCCAACTTGTTTGCTCTTACCAATGGAGAAGGCCTTCCCATCTCCATGTAGAGTTCTCTTACTTCTTTTGGTATAGTTATATAACGATCAGTAGCAAATTCCTGTTCAAGTCCAGCTTTGGTAAAGGCTAATTGTAAAGCGGAAATTTGGTCCTTGCCTTCACTGTTTTTAGGAGCCGGAAGCGGAACAGGCAAATCTGCAAGCATATTATACCATTGCTTTGGCACTTCATCTGATGATAATTCAATTTTATAAGTCATGATAATACTTACATCAATGTACTATATAAAGCTTTGTTGTACAAAAATGTACACTTTAATTATTAATATTATAAAAAACAATTTAAAATCATGAGAATTTTAGCTATTGATGTTGGAACCGGAACACAGGATATAATGATATATGACACCAAAAAGGAACTGGAAAACTCAATCAAACTAGTTCTACCATCTCCCCACCTGTACATCTCCCAACAGATAAGGGAAACAGAAAACGACCTTTATTTTACAGGAGAGATAATGGGTGGAGGAAAAATCAAAAAAAGTCTTGTGGAACATATGGAAAAGGGATATAAGGTAGTGATGGAACCTACATGTGCAAGGACAATTCGTGACAATATCGAACAGGTCAAATCCCTGGGAATAGAAATCGCAGATGAAAACAATGACTACAATGACTATACAAAAATAGAAATGGGCGACATCAATATAAAAAAACTGTCAGAATTCCTATTGGGCTATGACCTTGATTTTGATTTTGACGAAATTGCAATAGCTGTGCAGGATCACGGCTATAACGAAAATATGGGTGACAGGGACTTCAGGTTTGAAAAAATCAGGGAAAAGGTCTCACATCCAATCTCCCCATTGGAATTCGGATTCAATAAAGAGATGCCTGAATACTTCACAAGAATGCAGGCTGTAAGAAGGCAGATAAAGGATGAAGGCATAGAAAAGCCTCCATTGGTAATGGATACCAAATTCGCATCAATTGCAGGAATGTGCTACGATGAAGTTGCAAGCAAACTGAACAGCTTTATAGTGATTGATATTGGAAACGGCCATACAACAGCAGCATCAATAGAAAATGGAAAAATACAGGGAGTATTTGAACATCACACTTCAAGCCTGACCGGAGAATCACTTGAAAGATATATCAAAAGGCTGGCATCAGGTGAGATAACCCATGAAGAGGTTCATGAAGACTTTGGACATGGGGCTCATGTGTTGAATCCAATATCTGAATTAGAAAAGGTTATTGTCAGCGGCCCAAAAAGGGAACTGATTGAAAAGACAAATCTTGACTGGCATCATGCAGCTCCGGGAGGAGATGTAATGATGACCGGAACAATAGGACTGATTAAAACAATTATGGGATAGATAATATGCTCAAAATGGACTCCCACATTCACAGTGAATATTCTCCAGACTCAAATTCAAAAATTGACGACATTTTAGAAACTGCCCAAAAAAGGGACATCGACATAATAGCCATAAGTGACCACAATACTGTTGATGGAACAAGTGAAGTTATGGCAAAAACTAGAAATACAGATATATTGGCAATACCATCTATAGAAATTTCATCGGCAAATGGTCATATTCTTGGTTTTGGGTGTGAGGAAAATGTACCTAGAGACCTTACTCCCCAAGATACTATCGACAGAATTCATGATTTAGGGGGTCTTGCAATTATACCCCATCCGTTTTGTTTTTATCGCCATGGACTTTTATGCAAAAGTGACTATAATGAATTGAAAATCGACGCAATCGAGACAAAAAATGCAAGATTCATTATAGGATACTGTAACAACAAGGCAAAAAATTTAGCGAAAAGTGAAAATTACCCAACATTAGGTGCAAGCGATGCACACTATTGGAAATTCGTTGGCGACTGCTTTAGCATGATCGATTGCGAAAAGGATATAGACAGTGTACTGAAGGCAATACGCAAAGGAAAAGTAGAAGCACATGGAAAGGGAACATCAAATATATTGCTTTCCAAATACCTTTTTGAAAAAAACATTTTAAAGAAATTTGATTAAAAAGAGTTATTCACTCTTTTCAATTAAAATTTCTATTATGGAAACGTTTGTTTTTTCATTATTGAAATTTTCAATTTCTTCAGTAGAAATTTGTATGTCTGTAACGTCCGCTTCTGGAACAAACCTATTTCTTACAATTTCAGCAGCATCAACAGCACGGCTAATAGCTTTTCCTCTTGCTCTTAAAAGGACACTATCAGATCCTTCGTTAAATTGTGTAACAACTGCTAAAACATAATTCATAACAGGTTTGCTACCTACAAAAATTGTATTATTTTCCATTTAATTTCACCATATAAAATTTAGGTCATCAATGTATATAAAATTTTACATAAAATTAACATAATAATTATAAACAGTACAATAATAAAATTTCAATTTAATATAATTATTGAAATAGAAAAAATAAAAAGTATAAACAAAATCTACCAAAATAAAAAATAAATAAAAAAAATTTAAATAAATGAAATTTAATTAAATTTTTCAATTATATAGCGATTAATAACTATAATATATCCATAGAAAAATAAAAAATTGTAAAATAAAAATTACAAAAAAAATAAGAAAAATAAAATTTAATTAAAAATTTCAATAATTTGACCGATTAATTAACAATAACTTGTTAATAGAATCAAGAACTGCCAGGATACTTGCCATTACTATGTCCTGATTGATGGATCTGCCGGTTGATTTGTTGCCGTCAGGGTCAGAACAGACTACAAACACATCAGCCAATGCATCTGTACCGCCGTTAATAGCTTCCAAGTTATATTCTTCAAGTTCAATATGAACCGTATCTTCAATCAACTCACCAATAGCATTTAATGCTGCATCAATAGGTCCAACACCTGTTCTTGCATTTTCCTTTTCAACACCGTCGATTTCAAGCTTAACGGTAGCGGTTGGAGAAACATTAGCTCCCATTGAAATGCTCAAACCTTTAATAACTATTGGAGTTTCACGAGCTGAAGCAAGCTCGGTAATGGCAATAGCCACCAAATCATCATCAGTAACGCATCTGCCACTATCACCTAAAGATTTTATCTCATTAAAAACCTTATAGAACTGGTCATCGTTCAAATCGATGTGATATTCCTTAAGTTTAGACTTTAAAGCATTTGCACCAGTATGTTTACCTAACACAATGCGTCTGGAATGACCAACCATTTCCGGAGAAATCGGTTCGTAGGTAGATGAGTTGTTAAGAATCCCATGAACATGAATACCGGACTCATGAGCAAAAGCGT
Organism: uncultured Methanobrevibacter sp.; assembly: GCA_902794475.1. Lineage (GTDB taxonomy): Archaea > Methanobacteriota > Methanobacteria > Methanobacteriales > Methanobacteriaceae > Methanocatella. The sequence continues at coordinate 4,518 of CADBHR010000044.1, forward strand.
TATCCCCTACAATCGGCTTGTTGACAGGCATCTTTACCCCAGTCAAACGGCCAACCAAATTGGACAGGCTGTATAGTCGGGTGGTATCCAATCCCAAATCTACATTATAAGCGGACTTTAAGGTCATCACTAGCTCTTCAAGAGAACAGTTACCTGTCCTCTCGCCCAAACCGTTGACGGTGACATGAGCCTGATCGGCTCCGCATTCTATTGCTGTGAGAGTGTTTGCTGTAGCGAGTCCGAAGTCATTATGGAAATGCACGCTTACAGGAATTGAAAAACTTTCCTTAATGTCAGTAATCAAATCCCGAGTCATGATTGGAGTGAGAATTCCAACAGTGTCGGGAACATCCAAAAAGTCAACTCCTGCGTCAATCACATGGCTAAATACATCATACAGAAATCCCTTTTCGGTTCTTGTGGCATCTTCAGCAGAAAACTCAACTGTCAAACCATGGTCCTTGGCATATTCGACGGTTTCAACAGCCTTTGTGATGATTTCTGATTTGGACATTTTAAGCTTATAATCACGATGCAAAGGGGAAGTGCCGATAAAGGTGTGTATATAGTCCAAATCCGCATCCAAAACTGCATCAACATCAATTGTCAAAGATCTTGAAAGACCGGCTAAAGTTGAATCCAAATCCAAAGCCTTAATTTTTCTTGCAGACTGAATTTCACCTTTTGATGAAGCCGGAAAGCCAACTTCTATCTTGTCTACACCCAAATTGTTGAGCTTTTGTGCAATCTGGATTTTTTCATCAACTGTCAGAGCAACACCGGGAGTCTGTTCACCATCCCTAAGTGTAGTGTCAAAAATATATATCTTTTCAGCAAGATTCATGCTTTCATTTCTTAAAGTTTCAATATTCTGCATTGAATTCCCCATTTAAAATTTAAAAAATTAAGTTGAAAAGGTTAATTATTTTTTACCCTTAACCTTAACAACAACTACGACAGCTACAATCATCAGAACTATTAAAATTCCTAAGGAATAATACAATTGCATGGATCCCGGAACTTCATACTTTTCAATGTTCAGGGAATAAAGATTGCCTGAATCATCACCAAACATCAGTGTGTTGCCATTTATTACCGGAGATGATGTAATGGCCGAATTGAATAAAATGGTACCTGGGTTGTATGTAAACTCTTCAGAGCCTGTATACTTATTTAAAACATAGAATTTACCATTATTGGAACCATATGCAACCAAATTCTCCTTTAATGCAGCGGTTGATTGAATCTTGTCGCCTGCATGGTGAGACCATTTTACGGTACCGTCACGAGTGTCAAGGCAGGTCAAGTTTCCATCGTCACTTCCGATGAAGACGCTGTGGTCATGTTCGTCAACTGTTGGTGAAGAGATTACCTTATTGCTTAGGTCCTCTTTCCAAACCAATTTTCCATTGGATTCATTTAAGCAATAGACATTTCCATCATTAGATCCGAAAATCACTGTTTCATTTACATAGCTTGGAGATGACAATATCTCATCGCCTGTGGTGAACTCCCAGTTATTAGACTTATCAGTATCAATGCTGTATAATTTGGAATTTGTAGAACCGATGAAGATTGTATCGTCCACAACTGCCGGAGATGATTTCAGCTCGCCATCCAATTTCTTGTTGAATTCAACCTTACCGTCGGTATTAACTCCGTATAAATGTCCATCGTCACTTCCAAAGTAAATTACATCCTCATAATAGAATGGGGTTGATGCCACATTGTCGCAGTCATAATCCCAAATGATTTTGTGAGTGTTAATGTTTACCGCTTTAAGTCCATCTTCACAACCTATATATAATCTGTTCTTATGCACTATCGGTGAGGAGTTTGTAGGAGCTTCCAAATCCAAATCCCATTCCTCTTCACCTGTTTTCATGTCTACGGCTTTTAGGATACCGTCGCTTGATACGATATAAATATAATCGTCATATATAGCAGGGGATGAATGGATTGGAGATCCCATGCCATATGTCCACAGATTAGTTACGAAATCAGAATTTTCTTCCCTATAAGCATTATGGTCAACACCTCCAGCAAATGAATCCCAATTTGCAGCAGCAATTGGAGACAGGCACAAAAGCGCTATAATCAATCCCATTAATAATTTTTTATACATTTGAAAACCTCCTATACATCCCTATTAAATCGTTTTACTCCGATGATAAAGAATAAAACTGTAAATCCTAAAAGCACGACTAAATCGACCCATACATCACCTAAAGTCTGACCCTTAAGCATTATCCCCCTCATAGCATCATTCAAATATGTCAATGGGAAAACATAAGCCAGCTTCTGTAAAATCCAAGGCATGGTTTCAATCGGATAGAATACACCTGAAACAAACATCATAGGCATTGAAAACGGAAGGGATATTTGGGCATAATCTTCCTGGGTCTGTGTTCTTGCGGAAAGCATGATTCCAAATCCGACAAAACATAATGCCCCAATTACTAAAACGATAAACGTCTGCAGGAATCCTCCCTTAATACTTACATTGAAGAGTAATACAGCCATGAATATTAGTATCAGTGCCCGTACAAGTTCAATTAATAATTTTGCAGCAATTTTTCCTCCAATAACAGTGGAAACGGATGTAGGTGTCATGAACAGTCTTGCAAGCTCACCGGTTTCACGCTCCCCAGCAATGGTTGCGCCCATTCCCATCATACAGCTCATCATTATTGTCATTCCCAAAATAGCAGGAACCAAAAAGTCGATGTACTTGATATTTCCATAGATACGGTTTATGTGAAGGCTTATATCATCCTTGAAGTTTTCCAGGGAGTGAGAGATGCTTGGCTCGATATCTGCATCCTGAGTTGAAACGCTGGTCTGTGAAGCCACCATGTTTGAAATCCTATAGAATATTCCCTGAGTTGATGACTCAAGAATCTGTGCAGCCATCTGGTCAGACGAATCAATATAAAGCGTTACTCCCTTTTGCTGGGTCGTGTTCTTATCATAGTCCGAAGGCAGTATTATTGCCGCTTTAACCTCACCCGAATCAACACGCTCCTTTCCATCATCAAGACTGTCAACTACATCAACTACATGATATGTCTCGGTTGACTTAATGGTATCCAATGTCAAATCTGTCAAGTCACCGTCGGATTGAGATACCACAACAATAGGCAGGTCAGTCATTTCCCCACCCATTCCATAACCAAAGAGTAAAATCATTATTATAGGAAATGCAAGAATTGAAACCAGTCTTGCGGGGTGTCTTTTAAGTGAAATAAGTTCCTTTTTAATCATCCACCAGAATTTTTTAGGCTCTATCATCTTCATTCACCTCGGATGTTGCATTTATAAATACGTCCTCCAATGATGGCTCTTCAGTGAAAATTGAAGTGATGATTCCACCAGAGGAAATGATGTCATTCAATACATTCTGAACGGCCATGTCATCAAAGTTGTCAATTCTCAAATTAATACGACCGTTGTGTGCCACTTCCACACTTTTTACATTTTCAGACTCGGAAATTGTCTCTATAATTTCTTCATCCTGATTTTTCAAAAGCAGGGACATCTTCTTTAAGCTAAGATTTTCCAAATCACCTTTTTGTGAATTGGAATCGTCATTTTCCTCTGAAATTTTGCTTAAAGCATCATTGAGCTCCTGCTTGTTGCTTTCAAGAAGAGCATCCTTAAGCCCTTGAGGAGTATCGTAAGCAACCAGATTACCTGTATTGATGATTCCGACATTATCACAAAGCATATCCACCTCATGCATGTCATGAGAACATAAAACTATTGTGTGACCGTTATCGTTCAGCTCTCTAATCAAATCCCAAAGAGTTCTTTTGGTGGTAGGATCAAGGCCTATTGTAGGCTCGTCCAAAAACAGAATGTCAGGTCTGTGAACCAGACTCGCAACAAGAGAAGCCTTTTGCTTTTGTCCTCCTGAAAGCTGACCTACACGCTTGTCCTTTGCATATTTTATGTCGACAAGTTCCATCAAATCTTCAATACGTGAATCACGCTCGTCCTGAGGAACTCCATAGTAGTCTGCACACATCTGTGAATTTTCCATTACTGTCAAATCCTTATACAAACTAACCTGCTGGGGTACCATCCCAAGGAGGTTTCTAACCTCATCAGGATTTTTTTGAACATCATATCCGCCAACAGTAGCTTTACCTGAAGTAGGCTGAATCAGGCAGGTAAGCATCTTGATTGTTGTTGTCTTGCCTGCTCCATTCGGACCCAACATGCCAAAAATACTTCCGTTTGGAATTTCCAAGTTAAGAGAATTAACCGCCTTAAAGTTATTGCCGTAAACTTTTGTTAAATTTTCCGTTTCAATTGCGTTTTTCATCGTTAATCTCCAATCCTGTCATGTCTTTGAAAAAATTCAACCAACAAGGATTATTTAAAATATTATTCATGTGACTTTGAATGTTTTCTAAAAACAGTTCACCCTCACCAGTGATTGAATAAAATTTAACCCTTTTATTATTCTCATTTATTTTCCATTCTCCTACTATAAACCCATTTTTTTCCATTTTGGACAAAATGGGGTATATTTTACTTGAATTAATATTGATTTCACATTTCGAATCTTCAAAGTTAAAAAATTCATTTAACCTTTTCATGATTCCATAGCCATGAATATCCTCCTTTGAAATAATCCATAAAATCAAATTGTGAATTATCCCATTAGAGAAGTTTCTGAAGGCCTTTTTATGTGAATCACTAAAATCTTCCTGTGTCATGTTTCACCATATGTCAATTTTTGATATATGTTAACATTTATTATATTAGCAAAACTAATATATAAATATGAAATTAGGTTTTACAACACTGGCTTTATTCATGGAACCTAACAACGACATCATCGATTTAGCTAAAAAACATGGATTTGAAATAATAGAGATTCTTGCAGAGGGTCCATTTTTTGAAAAGGACAACTGTGAATTCAAGGATTGCGGCCTTGACATGAGAATGCATGCGGCAACAGTAGACATAAATATAGCAAGCCTTAACAAGGGAATAAGAGCTGAAAGCGTTAAACAGATGATCCATTGCGGACAATATGCAAAAAGCATTAATGCAAATACTATTACTGTTCATCCCGGAATAATAGGTCGAAACGAACCTCATCTAAGAAAATGGGCATTGGAAATAGCTATTGAAAGTGTTGGAGAAATCATAGACAACACGAATGTGGAAATTTCAGTCGAAAATATGCCTGTCCGTGGCAAATTCTTGGGAAACACAGTTGAGGAAATAGAGATGATACAGGAGGCTACCGGCTGCAGCCTGACAATCGACACCGGCCACGCCAATACCTGCGGAAACCTTGAGGAGATGCTTAGCCTAAAAAACATCAGCTACTGTCACCTGAATGACAATGATGGGATAAAGGACCAGCACATTACACTGGGTGAAGGTACTCTAGACCTTAATCTGCTTAAAAAGATTGATACAGCAATCATTGAACTGAACAACTTCGATAACATCCTGAAAAGCAAAGAAGTCATTGATAACTTATAACTTATTCATTATTTTTTTATAAGTTATTAGTTATAAGTTATAACTTATAAGTTATGAGTTATAAAAAAAATATGTTCAAAAGTCAATCATAGTGACCTCAAAAATGTCCTCTATGACATAATCTGTCTTGTCCATCATCTTAGGAGACACCTCCTCCTGCTGTTCAATGGTAAGGACACTAACGTCAGCTTTTTTAAAGGCCAATATATCATTGAGTCCGTCACCGACCATCATGACCTTATAGCCGCTGTCTTTGAGGATGGATACCACTTCACATTTGCCACGGGTTGAAACTGTGCCGAAGGCATTGTCTTCGGGAACGTCCAACATGTTGGCCAGTCTGTTGATGGCTCCCTTCCTGTCTCCTGAAGCAATGTATATTTCAATACCACGGGACTTTAACGTTTCGACAGTTTCAAATACCTTTGGGAAAAACTTGCCTGCTGAAGTGATGGTATATGCAACAATGCCCAAGTCCATGTCAACAATGAGAGCGGACCCGTTACAGAGCTCCATATGGGAAATCTTTTCGCGCAAAATGTCAAAACCGTCTGTTATGTCTGATATTGTTGTTGACTTTTCGTTGTCTAGAATTTCCTTGACCTCAGCTTTGGAAACCTGATTTGTTGAAAAGCTGACATCAAA
>CADBHR010000045.1 GCA_902794475.1 uncultured Methanobrevibacter sp.
CTCCTCCTAAAAAGTCGAAGAGTCCTGCACTAGCTGAACCCATTACAAGAAATACTGCAAGTGCTAACACTAAAACAAATGTAATTTTCTTATTCATAATTTTTCTCCATAAATTAATTTAAATTAATTAACAATTATTACTTTTTCAAGTATATTATAAATAACTTACCTCTTGAATTTATTAACAATTGTTATATTTGAATCCCCAAAATTAGTATATTAACTAAAATATTTAAAGATTGTGTAAAAAAAAGATTATAGGCAGTTGATTAACTACCTTGCCAAAAAATTTTATTTCAGAAATAGGCTTTTTCAAAATGCCCAAATCAACTTCAAACTTCATAAAGTCCATTACATCCTTTTTGTATGTATCGTTCAAACCGGATATAAATGGAAAACTGGACATTGACATCTTTTCAACTTCAACATCCCTGACTATATCGCTTGGCAAGAACCCATCGACCTCATCAGTATTTTAGATATATTCAAAAAAATTATTTAAGTTTTGATTGTAAAACACCCATGATTTTCCAAAATATGAATCATTACACAACATTTAAATATCAATTAAATCTAACTAAATTTAGGAAAAAATAACTATTGTTATATTTTTCCGACTAAAAAAATACAAAAATTGTATTAAATCTCAAAAACTAAAATAGTTACTGAGAAAAAATTAGCTCAATGGGGATAAAATGAAATTAAAAGATAAGATAAGCATTGTTAAAGATATCTTAAAAGACAAAAAAGTGGCCATTGGCTTTTCCGGTGGTGCAGATTCAACTTTAATGACTTATTTATCTTCCAAGGTTGCAGCTGACACTTTAGCCATTACAATCGACAATCACCTGCTTCCTACAGGATTTGTCGAAAATGTCGGAAAATCCTGCGAAAGATTTGGAGTAAGACATGAAATCATCGAAATTGACTTTTATGAAAATGAGGATTTTTTAGAAAACTCCCCAAAAAGATGTTTTACCTGCAGGGACATGATGTATTCGACTATTGAAAAGGTAGCTCATGAAAACGGATTTGATTTTATCTGTGACGGAAACAACATCAGTGATTTGGTAGTGGATAGACCGGGCATTTTAATTACCTATAAAAAAGGTTTTAAGACACCATTTATTAAAGCCAAATTATCTTCGGCCGAAATACATGAATATCTGGATAAGAACAACATCCCCTATTCAAGATCAACTACCTGTCTTGCAACACGAATCCCCACAAACACCAAAACCACAAAAGAGAAGATTGATAGGATTGGCTTTTGTGAAGACTACATTTCAGATAACACCAACTGTAAAATAGTGAAAGTTAGAGATTTGGGAGAACTTGGTATTATTGAGGTGGACAAGATTGATGAAATTTTATCTGAAGACAAATTTAAACAAATCAATGATGCATTAAAATCACAAGGTTTCAAAAAGGTTGCTTTAAATTTATCGCAGATTAATGATAACGAATACATTTCCATTGACTATGAGGAAGGTTCATATTCATATCAACTTCCATTCACAATAAACCTTGAAGATACCAAAAAACAAATAGAAAACATAATTTCATATGATGAGAAAAAGATAGAAATAGACAGAATCACCATTTTTGAAAATGGATTGATTGAAGGTCATGATTTTGAAAGTTATGATATTGCACTTGATGAATTTATGGACACATTACAAAAGTTAAGAAGAAATATATAGGTGAAAAATATGCCAACAAGATACATTGGAGACGGATACTGGGAAATAGCTTCCCGTCAAATGAGTATAGTTACAAGAAGCGAACAGGAAAGATTCAAAGATGCCAAAATCACAGTCATCGGCTGCGGAGGAATCGGAGGAGAAACCATTGAAATGCTGGCCAGAATGGGTATTGGAGAACTGGTCCTAGTTGACAAGGACGCTTACGATTTATCAAACCTGAACAGACAGACTTTGGCCACCATTACAGATTTAGGCCTTGTCAAAAGCGAAGTTGCAGCCGAAAAGGTCAGATTAATAAATCCATATGTAAAAACAACAATATTCAATGAACACATCGACCAGACAAACATAGACAAGGTCATTGGCGATTCGGATATTGTAATTGACGCCCTTGACAATGTATTGACCAGAGTAATCGTGTCCAGAAAAGCAAAAGAAAAGGGCATTCCATATATCCACGGCGCAATTCATGGAACTTTGGGCCAAATCACAGTATTCCTGCCAAACAGCGATAAGACATATGAGGAAATGTTTAATCTACCTTCAATTGGCAAAGAATTAGATGATGAAACAATTGAAGCTTTAAAAAATGTTACTTCAGGCGTTCCTCCAGTCATTGGACCTACACCAAACCTAATTGGATGTCTTGAAGCATTTGAAGCCTATAAAATAATAACCGGAGTAGGCAAGGTTACCGTAGCTCCGAAAATATTGACATTTGACCTATTGGATTTAGGTTCATTTTCACTAGATGAACTCTAAACCTACTCATCTTTCAATGCAAGAGAGAAATACTTCTTGAATTCAGGAGATTCGTTCTCCTCTAATTTTTTTATTTTTGCAATGCTTGTCAATTTGTTGTTGATTGCCAGATTCATGTGGGCATTGATGTATCCTTCTTTCCTGATTAATTCCAACAGTCTTTTCCCATATGTCAAATCAGGATTAAGCACACGGTCATGCATCAACTTCAATGTATCAAATTCGTCAAAGCCCAAGACCTCACACATCCCATACATTTCATTGATTATTTCATATGCCCATTCCTTAATGGTTATGTCTTTTCCATCCCTGATTAATCTCATATCATCATCATATGCACTTTCGGCAACACGTTCCTCATTGATGAATGCCTCCTTTTGCCAGCATACGAAATCAGATTCGCTTTTAACAAGCATATAAATTAAAAACAGCTGCAGAAATTTCATGTCATGCTCAACAAGCCCGCAGTTATAGAACGGATTAATGTCCAAGGTCCTCACTTCTATATATTTGATCCCATCATTTTTCAGAGATTCCAGTAAATCAGAAGGATCCTTTGGCTTGAGCCTGATTTGTGTGTAAAGTTCCTTGGCTTGAGACAAGTCTCCCCTCTCAATGAAAGAATTGACATCACTTGCAAACTCCTCAATGCTTGTATATCTTGGGTATAACCTTTTTAGATTCTTATATCCACAGGAAGAATTTCTAAGTGAAGGACCTCGTGTAGAATAATGATTCCCATAAGCATCCACCTCATCCATCAGATGAATGCACTCCTTTGAAAATGATTCATGAGACCCTATCGAACAGCCTGTCAAATAGATTATCAGCCAGCAGTGCCTAAGGTAGTTTCTGGTTATTTTCAGGTACACCTCATCCTTAAACTGCTGATAGGTTAAATCAAATCCTGTTAGTTCATATAGCTTATTCAAAAAATCGTCTGTAAAAGAAAAATTGAAATGAACCCCTGAAATCATCTGCTTTTTTACACCATACTTATTTGCAAGGTTTTCCCTGTACTTTTGAGAACTTTGCCCTTCATCGGAATATTGCGCTATCGGAATTTGGCTGTCATATGGCAATATTGCCGGAAGAGACTGAAACCACAGGTATTCATCATCCCTAAGCGAGAAATTGACAATGTCTGCCAACAGAGAAAAAGTGCTGAAGGCTTCTTCGATAGTGTTGTAGGTCGGAGTTATAATTTCTATTTGGCTTTCTGAAAAATCGGTGGTGACTACAGGATTTTTTAATTTGTCACCAAATACTTCAGGGTGAGGGCTTAAAGCTAATTTTCCATCACTTTTAACTCTCAAAGCCTCCCATTCAATACCAAATAAACCAGCCAGAATTTCATTGCTAGGAATTTTTGTTAAAGTAATCAATTCCATTTCAATCCCTACTGTTTGATTTTTCCATAATCTTTAATAATTTTTTCTAATTCAACCCCACTGTGCATTGACTCTATGATATCCTTACCCGGATTTGAATGATTTTTAATGCGCTCATACAATGGCTTTAAAAACACTTCTTCGCCAATGCCACGTTCACACAATCCATCATTTGCCAAATCGACAATGACCTTTGTCAGCTTACACAAATCATTCTTATCAATAAATGAGGGAATTTCATCCTGAATCAGGAGCTTTCTAAGCTCACGTGCAGTATAGCCCTTGTGATAAATCACCTTATCGTTGGTAATGACTTCAGCCAACTCATCGAGCCTGTTTTTCAAGCCCAAATGAAATGCGGCAACAGTCATGGTATCATAAATCGGCTGTGTGCAGACGCTTCTGAACTCAACTGTTCCCCTGAATGTCAAATTAATGAATTTGAATGGCCTTAAATAATTAATATCATCAATCAGAGGCTTGACATCAATATACCTGTACTCCCCATTTGAGTAGATTTCTCCCCTAACGTAATCCTTTTGGAAATATTCCTGCAAACTCATGGTAGGGAAATTGATGTATGCTCCGTCACGCATTACACAATATATGTTTAAAGATTCAAGATATGCACCCAGATCATCCAAATTGTTGAACTCAACATCATACATTCCTATATTGTGAGGATTTATCCCATGGGTTGAATACTCCCACAGGGCATCCCTAAAGCATGTCACATGTTTGTTTTCATCCAGAAATACAGAATTCGAAAACAGTATTGCCTTTATAGGTTCAATTTTCGAAAAAACGTTTATAGTTTTGACAAGATTATCCTTGTAGACATCCAACTGAACCTGTGATGCTGATGAAAACATTCCATATGCAGGATAATTGTGGAAATGCATCGGAACATTCTTATAATTTTTAAATGACTGCAAATGGTGATAAAGCATCAGATACCTCTCAGAAGGAATAGGAATCTCTTCATTATATTTCCTATATGGATTAATGCCCATTCCAGTCAGTGTATGATTGTACTTTTCAAATTCCTCCTTAACGAATGAATAGTACTCAATGAATCTGTCATTTATTGTAAACAGATTCTTTTCACGTCCCATTGCAAACTCGATGTTGTTGTAGGAACAGTCATAACAAATTATATCATCATTTTTAGGATTTTTGATTGAGAATATATCTCCATTATAATCAATGCCTTCCCTTTCAAAATCATCAAAGTGATTAAGGATTTTAGATGTCACTTTATGAACAATTCCAAAGTCTACAGCCTTTTTATTAAGATTGATTATAGGCACTTCAATTTCAATGCCTATGAAATCCTTTCTCTGATTTGTAGGTTTAATGAACTGCTGATAGATTCTTTCCTCTATCCTGCTCTGCAAATTCTTGTCATTCATGGATCATTCACCCGAATTTATGGAATTAATGGATTTTTGTATGAATTCTTCATGTTCTTTTGTAAATATGAATTCGTTTTTGTGCTCTTGGCTTTCAAAAATGATGTTTCCGTCAATTATGCCGAAAAGCTTGTTCAATTCAGCAGGTTTCCAACCGTCATCATCAGTTATTGGAGTTGATGCAACAAGAAAACCTTCATCATTCTTGAGATAATATAGTGAATCCTCCATATTTGAATGAATATATGTCAAGTCCCCATCATAAATCATCAGATTTACCTTGTTGCCTTTTGACAGTCCTTCTACCAATTCAGCAATAAGATTGAATCTTTCTTTAATTGTTAATGGAGCTCCTTTAGTCTTTTCGAATTTATTAACGTTATCAATAATATAAAGCAATATTCGCTCGGAATCCGTGTCTCCGGTTTCGATATCCCTATATTTATCAAGGGGAGGATAATCAAATATTGTTCCATTATGTATTAACATCCATGATCTGTTGTTATCATCCAATTCTATGAACGGATGGCAATTGGGAGATATGATTTCGCCTATTGTTGCTAATCTTATATGGGCAAAAACATTTTTGCTAACAAGCGGATTGGACAATATCTGTTTTAAGTGCTGGCTACATGTTGCTTTTATAGGCTCTTTATCTATAACAAATTCATTGGATTGCATATTAGCTAATCCCCATCCATGCGGATGTTCTTCTGAGTGATTATAAAAACATTCTAAACATTCATTTATTTGTTTTGGCTTATCTGAATTAAAACAAAAAATTTCGCACATCTATTATCCTCCTTACTCAATTTGTATTACAATTGTTATATTGTAACATTTAAAATTATATAACTATTGTTATATAAATATTTTGGTATAACTAACTTTCTAAATCAACCCTTTCGGGAGAGGTGAAAACAGTGAAACGATTATCACGAACAAATCCAATCATAGTAATGTTGCCTGCCCTTGCAACATCGATTCCGGAAGATGCGGGAGCAGCATTTGAAATGATGATTGGAATTCCAACCCTGATAACCTTAATCAGCATGTCGGCAGGCATTCTTCCACTGTATGAAATGTAGCATTTGGAAAAGTCATACCCCTCCTTTGAGGCCGCCCCAATAACCTTGTCAACCGCAACGTGGCGACTTACATCCTCACGGATTATTATTTTATCTCCGTATTTCAATTGTGCAACATGAACTCCTGCGGTTTTCTGCCAAACCTTTGCCTCATCAGTCAAATGTCTGATATCCTTAATGATTTGGGTAGCTTCGATTCTCAAATCTGACTCAATGGGCTCGATTGTTTTCAGTTCAGACCGGATTCCTCCGGCATTGTCTGAGTTTACTCCCTGATATTCAAGAAGTCTACATACACAGGCATGTTCACAGTTTCCCTTTCTCTCCTGAACAATGCCTTCCTGTTCCATGTCCTCTTCGGGGTCATGTGAAAGTCGGGTTGAAACCAGTACATTGGTTCCGTCAAGCTTTATGGATTCAATATCCGAATAATCTTTAATCAAACCTTCACCAAGGCAATAACCTATTGCAAAATCTTCCAAATCTTTAGGATAAGTGGAAAACTTCCTTGGAGGCAAATAATCAATAAACAAGTAAGTATATTCATCGTCAACACTGTTTTCCACTAGGGATTTATATTCCCCATCTTTCCATTGAATAACCTCAGTCTGTCTTAAAAAATCCATTCTTATACACCAATACTAAATATTAACAATTGTTATATTTATAGATTGCTTATCAAAATATTTGTAAACAACAATTTACCAGTTAAAAATTTGATTTGAGTTTAATTTATATATAAAAAAATCAAAATAAACAACCATGGCAAAGAAACTAACATTTATGTTCTTTTTAATCATTTTATCATTTTTGGTTATTGGTGCCGCATCAGCAAGCGACAATAATGAAACAGATATCCTCCCAGGAAATCCTGATGAAAATCCAATAACCTCCATTGAATTAAATGAAGACACGAACGGCAATGAAGAGATTATAAAGAGCAGAGATGTAAAAGCTGATGAGCTAAAAAGTGATTCCCTATCCAATACAAGTGAATCAGAAATTTCACAGGGAACCAATAATGCGGCAACAAAAACAAAACTAAAGATTTTTCTCAATTCCAACTTTGTAAAAAAAGGAGGTAAATACAGTATGTATTTAACCGACTCAAATGGCAAAGCCGTAGCAAATAAAATAGTGAAAGTAACCATTGATGGGAAAACATATAAGATAAAAACATCCAAAACAGGCAAATTTGGCGTTAAGGTCAAATCATCCAAATCATCAGTGAAACTTAAGGTTAAAGCCAATGGTGACAAAAGACATTATTCAATTTCCAAAAATATTAGAGTATACATTAAAAACACATTCAAAATCAATATAGGAAATTCAAAATTACTCACCAATGGATACCTCAGAATCTATCTGCAGGGCTCATCAAAAGTTATTTCCAAAAGATCACTTAAAATAACAATCGGAAAAAAGGTATTTAGAAAAAAGACAAATTCCGAAGGATTCATTATTCTAAAACCTCAAGTCAAAGCCAAAACATATAAAATTTGCGTTAAATTCGGAAAATGTAAACGTTGGAAAAATGTCAGATGCATTGAAGGCAATGTAACTGATCCCCTGAAAAATACCATTCCAACCAAAAAAGGAGTTCCAGACATTGATGTGATGCCGGGAAATTATGTGATGGGAGATGGAAATGCAAAATACACTCTTCTAAAATCACAATATAAGGAAACAATTAAAAGAGACAGTTACAGCCTGTATCTCTATGACAAACTGCCAAAATATACATTCTTTAAAACAAAGGCATCACCGAACACCTATCACATTTTAAAACGTGAAAAGTGGAACGTGATTGAAAGGACACTTAATAAAAAACTCGTCAAGGCAAACAAATACTCATATTGGCCAGGTTCAATCACCGCCAACCTTGAGGGAAAATCATACACCTATCCTGTGGTTCGTGACGTTCAGAATACAGGATACAACTGCGGCCCTGCATCATCCAGCGTCTGCAGCCAGGCATTAAAGAACTACTATTCAGAAAGGTACTTCCAGGTCAAAGGGCACTGCGTAGATGGAATGAATATTCCAGATATTAAAAATCTTTTAGAAAATCACGGATTCAAGACACATTACTTCTATGACGATTCAATCAACCGTGCCATGAACGAACTGAAAACAGGAGCTGCAATAATAGCATATCTTCCAAACCATTACGTTTCAGTTATAGACATAAGCCCCGACGGCAAAAAGATTTTAGTAAGCAACTCATATGGCAGCTACGATGTCGGGTCCAAACAGGTTCCGACAAATTGGGTATCGCTGAAATACTTCAAAAGCAAGTTTGCAGGCATCGGTCTGGTCGTTAAGCTAAATTATAATCTGGGAAGAGACACCCAAAATCAAATCACCAATTACTACAAGAGCATGGGTGGAAAATGGACTGCACAGAATGTTCATGAAAGAATACCAAATACTTAAGCAGGATTATGGCGAATCCTTTTTCTCCGGTTTTTCATCATCCGAAACTTCGAAGATATCGTCAGGTTCATTATCCTCAAATTCACAATTAATGCAGCACACATTACATATTTCAACCATACTCCTATAAGGAGGGCTACTTAGACGGATTTCTTCTTTTTCGCTAAAAATTGCCCCACCAATCTCCCCTGAAACATTACTTTTGAAAACGCTGTTGCAAATGTGCAACACCGCACAATTATATACTGCACCGCCCTGCAAAAGAGACATGTTTGATGTGAAAGAGCAATATTCACCATGGAATTTGCCTCCATTAAATATTGCTCCTCCTTCAAAGCTGGAATGATTATTCGAAAAGTTACAATCAAATGCTTTCAATTGAAAAGCGTTGAATATCGCTCCACCCCTATCAGAGCTATTAGATTCAAAATTAACATTACTAATTTGTAAAAAGCATTTATTGAATATCGCTCCACCATTTAAAAAATTGCCATTTTTCAAAGTGATGTTATTGATTTTAACATTTATTGCAGAAACATGAAAAATGCGAACTTTGCCTCTTGCATCAACAGTGTGACCTGCCCCATCTATCACAAGGCGTTCAACATCAATATCGATGCCTTCATAATACTCATCTTCCTCATCATCATCCAGGACAATGTCTGCATCCAAAACTATTCTTTTAGCACCACTGTGAATCAAATCATCTAAATATCTAAAATTTTTTTGCATATAAACACCTGCTAACATCCTGTTGGATCAATTAATGATTTAGAGCAACAACATTATGAAACATTTAAAAAAGCGTCATATTCCATAATACCATAGCATTATCGGTTCAACGAAATTAGCTTCAATGACCGCTGCAATCACAAGCAAAACAGCTACAATTACAATCATTATCAAAATGTCTTTAAGTTCCCGTTTATGCTCATTTAAAGTATCTCTAAATCTTCTGTTTTTAATCATTTTAATTTCAATCTGAGTTATCTTGAATGCCGCCGCAAGAGCGAATATTAAAGCGGAGTATTCTATAATTCCATGTGGCAGAATCGTTACGACAGAATAAACAAAGTCATTACCGAATGGAATTCCAATTATTACAGCATTAAATATTACAATAAGAACTGAAATTACTGAAAACAACAATCCTCCAGCAATAACGGCAAAATCTGCAATTATATTATGTAAAAACAATCCCAAAGAAGTGGATTTAGGCACATCATCATTACTGACTAAAGTCCCATTGGCTTTTGCCTGAAAGAGAGCTTTTGAAATCATGCCATAATGTTCTCCGGCAGATATAAATGAAAAGATTGCCCCTCCAATAGCAAAAATCAAAAATATTGTTAAAGATATCAGCAATAGTTTTTTGTTTCTCTTAAAAAATTCTTTCATATTAGTAATTTATTTAAATATGATTAAATAATTTTAGTTGTGGGAGCAACATGCCTTTATCTTTAAAATGCAAGAATACCACAACTTCTGCAAGTTGTGGATGAATTGCACTATTGGGTGTACTGTCTTTTTTAATTAATTTTATTGTGTTTTA
>CADBHR010000046.1 GCA_902794475.1 uncultured Methanobrevibacter sp.
CACCCGTTAATTGAATAATAAATCTTTTTTCAGTTGATCAAATTCATCTTGTGTTATTGCACCAGATATTAGTAATTCCTGAAATTCTTTTAACTGTTGAGCTTTTGTTGGTTCTGATGATTGATTTTGAACAACAACCGTCTGAGGCTTATCTTTTAAAGCTTCATATAAGTCCACCAAGTCCTGACCAAATTCATAACTTGGAAGCCGGATTTCATATGAAGTATTATCAACCAATTTAATTAATAATCTGTCAAACATATCCGCACTGTCATTATTTGCAATCATGTCCTTAAATCTAGTTGCCTTAAGTGACTGGATTTTATTTTCAATATCTCTTCTAATATCATGAGGGGATGTCCAAGCCCTTTTGGTTATGTCTTCATACCTGCTTTCATCACCCAGTCTTTTAGTGACCCTCATAGATACAATCTTATCAAAATAGAAATTGTTTATTCCTGCATTAACCTTTTGCCAATCCCTATTATCAATTTCCATGAAAACAAATTTATTTTCTTTGATTAAGAAAAATCCATCAATTTTTGTTTCATTACCTATATAAAGATCTGGATTGAAACCGCCAAGATATTTGTTGATGGTTTTATGTTTACTGGTGGATTTTTCCAACATGTTAAAACGTTTAACACTGGTCAGGAAATAATCTTCGTCCTTAATTCCAAACTCTTCAGCCAGCTTATCATATCTTGCAATAATCTCATCACGTCTGGCATTCCATTCTTGCTGTTTAAATGAAACTGAAGCCCCATTATCTAATTTATGACCACATTCAACACTCCGCACTTCGGGCAAACATCAGAAGTTCCGTCAAATTTTTCTATCTTTTCACCACAATTAAAGCAAAAATCAGACCCAACAACTTCCGCTCCGCAATTTTGACATTTAACCATAATTCATCACCAATTCTGATCAAGAGTTTTTCTTATTTTATTTCCCCATGCATTTTCTTCCATACCCTTTACCGTTGAATCCAAATTGCTTGAAACATCAGAAATGGAAGAGTTTAATGCATTAATCTTATTATCCATGATATCCAGTTCCAGTTTCATGAATCCTTTTTCGATATCCGTGTAAGTTTTAGAAGTCTCCTCAGAAATCATTTCCACATCAGTCCCCTCATTCAACATGTCCATTAATCTTAAGAACACATGTTCCTGATGTTGTTTTTCATATTCCTTTATATCAGAGACACTGTAAACCTTATCAAGCAACATTTTAATTACATTAATGAAATCTTCCCTGTCTGAATGTCCATTAACATTACTTGGAAGAATATCTGTTTTAAGCAAAAAAACTGAATCGATATTTTCATCCTTTTTTAATACTAAAGAATATCCTTTATTTTCAATGTATACCAATGCTATGGATTTTCCATCGTAAATGTCCACTTCTACTTTTGAAAATTCCTTAGGTATTGATAAAAAATCTAAATTACGCACCAACATTTTATCACCTATTCAAATTCAACAGAATCTGCATATTTCTTTAATATATTGAGGTCATATCCACCCACAAAAACTACCTTACTGCCATCATCATTTGTAACGCCTACAACATATTCAGGCAGATTCCGCATGCTAATATTATTATGCAATATAATCAAATCCCCATCACTTTGATAAAAACCATAGATAAATGTAGTAGTCAATACATGAACTGCATGTTCAGCAGCGTTTGATTCTCCAACAGATAATTGGGAATCATCATAATAATAAACAGCAAAATCATCTTCCCCAATTACACAATCTGAACCATCTTCACAGTATTGTTTTGTACATCCTAATGGCTTATTGGAATAGCACCATCCCAAATCACTATAATGTTGACCTAATGGAACATCCATTGTAAACAACCCATCAAAATCCTGAGAGGATGTTGCAAATGAATTAACTGCAGTAACACAAACTAATGCCAAAATAACCATCAGGAATAACCATTTTTTCTTGATAGACATCACCTCTTTTCGGTATTAATAAGTTTATTAAACACATAATATAAACATTGCTATTAGCATGCTAATATCATATACATATCTATTAAATAGCCAAATTCTAAATTCAAAACCATGAGTAAAAAAGATGATAAAAATCCCCTCAAAAATCAGCAAGGATATCAACGACAACAGCAACCATGTTTCAAAATATCTAAAGACATTGAAAGAAGCGGAGCTAGTGGAATGTCTTAATGAAGAAGACAAAAGATACAGATTCTACAGCATCACAGATAAGGGCAAATATTATCTTGACAGGGTAGAAAAAGACTACAACGACTAATTTTAAAAAAAAACAGATAAACCCATATGTGTGAGTCTAAAGTCCAAAGAACAGATATATAATGAATACTATAACCATCAACCAGATTCCCCAACCTAAATCCTTTGCCTTTCCGCTAGCAATGTTTGTAACTGCATAAATTACGAATCCCCAAGCAATACCTAATGAAATGGAGTAGGTCAGAATCATCATGATGATAGTCATGAATACAGATGCCGCCACAATCAGACTGTTCCATTGAACCTCCTTTAACTGCTCTATCATCAATATGCCGACAATCACCAATGCTGCACAGGTAACAGGAGAAGTGAACAGTCCCAATATCAATGGAGCGAAGAATATTGAAAACAAGAACAGCAAACCGGTAACGATAGCTGTCAGACCGGTCCTGCCGCCGTTTCCTATACCTGCAGCACTTTCCACAAATGCAGTAACGGTACTTGTACCTACTATTGCACCGACAACACCCCCGACTGCATCGGCAAGGAATGCCTTTTCAATTCCAACGGCCTGGCCTTCATCATCTATGAATCCGCATTGCCTTCCTAAACTCATCAGAGTCCCTGTTGTATCAAAGAACGTTACGAATATCAATGAAAACATGATCATTATCAAGTTAGGAATGTTTGAAAACAGCTGTCCGAACCCTTTGATAAATCCTAAAAACAATGACACATCAAAATTGACCGATATGATATGTTCCGGAAAGGAGGGCATCAATGCATTACCCGTACCAAATCCGCATGCAGTAAAGATTACTCCAATTATGGCAGCCACAATCAATCCTAGAAATACGGCAGCAGGAATTTTCTTTACATATAAAACCAATGTAATGATAATGCCCAACAATGCAAGAAGTGCTGGAGGGGTTAAAAGAGATCCCATGCGGACAATAGTGGACGGGTCGGAAACGATAATTCCCGCACCTTTCAATCCTAAAAATGCCAGGAAAAATCCTATGGCCGCACCGATACCAAACTTCAAGTCAAGAGGAATGGCATTTAGGATTGCCTCCCTCAAACCGGAAATGGTGATTATCAAAAAGATTATGCTCGAGAGGAATACTGCTGCAAGAGCGGTTTCCCAAGTGTTTCCCATAGACAATATAATCGTGTATGTAAACAGTGCATTCAATCCCATGCCTGGAGCCAATCCAATAGGATATTTGGCAACCAACCCCATAATCAAACAAGCAACACAAGAAGATACTGCAGTGGCAAAGAACACTCCTGTGGCAGGCATTCCACCATCAGACAAAACAACAGGATTTACCCCCAAAATATAAGCCATTGCAAGGAATGTGGTAATGCCTGCGGCTATTTCTGTCTTAAAATCGGTGCCATTTTCACTTAATTTAAAAAAATTGTCCAACATCTAATCATCAGAAAAATTTAATTCCCTATGTATTATTTTAAAAAAAAAGCAATATTAAATTTATCTGTTATTTTCTACATCAGAATTATTCAACTAATGTTAAAAAATCATAGATGATTTTCGCTGCAACGACCGCAGTATTATCCCCTAGTCTATCAGCAGCAGTTTCAACAACATCTAATCCGACAACATTTTTATGAGACAATGTTTCGATTATTACCTCGATTTCAGAAATGAATAATCCTCCAGGAGTAGGATTGCCGACACTTGGAGCGATTGACGGGTCAACAACATCCATATCTATTGAAATGTAAATGGGACCATCGATATTTATCAGGTAATACTCAATGGCATCCATATGCTTGTGGACATCCTTAGTCTTGAATGTTTGGACATTATAGGTTGACTTTACAAATTCATTTTCATCAGCTGAAGAGGACCTGATTCCTATTTGGACCAGCCCAGCACCCATTTCATGAGCCCTTCTCATTACTGTGGCATGAGAGTATTTTTCCCCAACAAAATCAAATGCCAAATCCCTATGGGCGTCCAAGTGTATAACTGTCAATTTTCCATATCTTTCAATCAGTGCCTTAATAGCTCCAATGGAAGCTGAATGTTCACCGCCAATTATTATTGGCTTGATATTCAAGTCCAAAAGTTCATTAACAGTATCCTCAACTATCCTGCAAGTTGCCTCACAGTTACCTGGAACAACATTTATATCCCCAAAATCATAAAAGGAAGTTGTCAAATCTTTATTAAAAACAGTATTATATTTTTCAAAACCAAATGAAGCTTCACGAACAACAATTGGCCCTAAACGTGAACCGGAGTGATAAGAAGTAGTGCTGTCAAATGGAACTCCGATTATTCCAAATGAATTTTCAATTATTTCATCATTTTCCCCAGAAAATGCAAATTTCCATGGTTCATAAGTATTTAAAAGCATAATGAATCTTAAAAAAAAAGGAAAAATAAAAAAAGAGAACTTATGATCCTCTAGTTCTCATTATTTTCATATTTCCCATAGCAACAATGTATTCAACTTCAATACCTTCAACGATTGCATCTTTTAAGTCTTCAGGCATTGGTAAGTCAATGGTATCATAATTTTCCATATCCATGAGTTGTACGTTGTCGCCTTGAATAGAAATAACTTGTCCTAATCTTTTGTCGATAATAGGAATATCAACTTTGTTATCTACAGGTTTTACAAGACTTCTTTTTTGATTATCGAAAACACCTACTGCTTCAATTCTTGCTTTTGCAGCTCCGTGTTTACCAGGAGATGAAGTAGTGTAGCTAATGATTTTACAAGCTTCTCCTCCTAAAACAATATATTTTCCAACTTTTAATGTTTTAATTTCTACAACTTTTGTTGACATTAATTTTCCTCCATTTTTTTTAAAAACCGGTTTTTAATCTTATAATAAGGAATATTATTAGATTAATATAAATTATCTTTTCCATTTTATATAAAGTATTCGTTTAATTTAAAAACTTTCAATTATTTAAATATATTAAAAAACATAATAAAAATTGTGATAAAATGAGAATAGCAATCGTTTCTGGAAAAGATGAAGGACCAACAAAATTAAATGCTTTTGATAATGCACTGAGTAATGCAGGAATTGGGGACGTGAACCTTATAAAAGTATCCAGCATGCTTGCAGGCAATGCAAAAATCCAAAAATTGCCAAAATTAAAAGCAGGAGCTATGGTGAACTGTGTTTTATCTGAAGTAACCTCCGATAATCCCGGAGACGAAATCACTGCAGTGGTTGCAGTGGCTATTGGAAAGGAATTAGGATGTGTTGTTGAAACAACAGGAATTAATAAAAATAGTGATGAAATAGTCGAAAAAGCCAAAAAAATGGTAAAATACATGATGGATAAACGTGAAGTGGAAATAAATGAGTTAATCGTCGAATATTCAACTACAACAGTTAAGAATATCGCATCAACTATATCCTCAGTAGTTTATTTGAATGACGACATCGTGGAGGAATGATAATATGGATGAAAAAACTAGGAAAATTGCCAGACAATTGGCAAATAAAATAATTAAAGAAGTCGGACCTGCAGTCAGGGAATATGCCGGAACAGAACTAGCCGGTGCAGAAGTGAAAACTGGTGCAGATGGGACTCCAACATCTTTCATAGATCAAATAGCTGAAGAAAAAATCGTCACTATATTAAAAAATGCTAATGTTTATTCATATCTAATTAGTGAAGAAATTGGAGAAGTCAAATTAGGAAAAGGAAAAAAAAGAAGAATTAATTTGACCCAGGAACTGAAACGTACAGATTTAAAAGAAGATGAGACTCCAAAATTCATATTTTTAATCGACCCTGTCGACGGAACAACCAATGCGATAAAAGAAATTCCTGCATATGCCATTTCCATAGCAATTGCGGATGTGAATCACGGACGTGTCGCAACAATTAATGATGTAGAGCTTGGATTCCTATACAATTTAGCAAACGGTAACTTTTTTGAAGCAGAAAAAGGCAAGGGATGCAAATTGAACAATGAAAAAGTCCAACCGAGTAAAGTCATTAAAGTCAATCAGATGACACTTGGAGGATTCACAAAATCCGGAACTTCAGAAGCTTCAAAACTGGTCGACAGCGCACGTCGTATGAGAGTTCTTGGAAGTGTCGTTTTGGAACTTTCCTATGTTGCAAGCGGAAAATATGATGCATTTCTTGATTTGAGAGGAAGCAGAATAATTGATATTGCAGCAGGAAAATTGATACTTGAGGAAGCCGGAGGAATCATAACCGACAAATACGGTCAAAAACTCAATAACGTATTGAGCATTTATGAAAAAACAATTGTAGTTGCTGCAAACAATGAAATAATGCACAAACAAATGATTGACATACTGAATAACAATCAGGCAGACATAATCGGCAAAATTGGAATCATATCAAGAATTGATCAGACACCCCCAATCGTTTTTGCCGCAAAAATAATTGATTACCTACTTACAAATGGCCGTGAAGTGATTATTGAAAAGCAATTGGTGCATGAACTGATTAAATTAAAAGAAAATCCTAATTTGGATAAAATTATTCAAGAAAGCAAAGATGAATACCCAAAAATTGCACCGATGCTAGAAGACATCAATTTTAACATTGACTACGAAAAAATATCAGAGAACCTCTATGATTTCGACTGTGATATGGCCCTGATTCTAGGAGGAGACGGAACACTTCTAAGGGCACACACTAAAATGCACAACAACATCCCATTATTTGGAATAAACATGGGCACTGTTGGATTTTTAACAGAAATCGAAGTCGAACATACATTTGATGCATTGGAAGAAATCATGAAAGGCGAATACTATAAAGAAAAAAGAACACGACTTATAGTATCACATGAAAATCACAACTTCAAAGCCATGAACGAAGTTGTGGTAATGACAGACAAACCGGCAAAAATGCTTCATTTCCAGATATTGGTCGATGGAGAAATCATTGAAGAGGTTAGGGCTGACGGACTAATTATTTCAACACCTAGCGGTTCAACTGCATATTCAATGTCTGCAGGAGGCCCTATTGTAGATCCTAAAGTTGCAGGATTCATCATAAATCCTATATGCCCATATAAACTGGGAGCCAGACCATTTGTCGTGTCCGACAACAGTGAAATTACTGTTAAATTGCTTAAAAAAGGCAAAAATGCAGTCTTCGTTATGGATGGACAAATCAATGAAGAAGCAAAGTATGAAGAGGAAATCAAGTTTAAGAAATCCCCTAAAGATGCCCTTTTCATCAGAACTTCAACCAAGTACTTCTATGAAAAGGTTAAAGACAAACTAAACGAAGGCGGAATCAAAAAATCCCCTTAGGTGGGACGATGAATAACCTGGTAATTGATTTAACCCACGGCGGAGTAAAAATAGCCATAAGTTTAGCCAAAAAGGGCAAAAACGTTCTTGCCTATGATTTGTACAACACACTGAAAGGCATCGATGCCAAAATGCTTGAGGTCTATGATGTTGAACTGATCAAACTGGAAGAATTGAGTGATTTTAAAGGAGATATGAATGTAATTTATCCCATTCATATGCCTTTAACCTTTGATGAAATAAAATCATTCAATCCGAATCTTAACTACACTTTTCAAAGCCATCATGAAATCATCGGTGAAATTCTAAACAATTGGGGAAGAGACATCCCAAAAGTCGAAATAACCGGCGTTAAAGGAAAAACAACATCAGCATTTATGCTTAAGGAAATTCTTATTGATGACAATCCCCTGATATTGTCCAGCCTTGGAGCATTACTGTATGAAAACAGCAATGAAATCGTTTTGAAAAAGGACATCTCAATTGCCCCTGCAAACATAAAGGAAACAATTGATTTGGCCTATAAAATAGCAAATCCCATTTGTAAAATCGCTGACGGCGTTGTTGAAAGTGAAAATCTGAGAAAATACGACTCTGCAATCTTTGAATCATCCCTAGGGGTGAGCGGAATCGGGGACGTCGGACTTTTATTGAATATAGTTGAAGACTATCCGATTGCAAAGGGCAGAAGCAATGCCAGCGAAGCCAAAAAACAAGTATTCAGATGCAGATGCGTATGCATTCAAAAAGAAACATTAGATAAGTATTACTCTGACATGAAACATGACAGAATCAATACATTTTCCCTAACCGACCACACATCAAACCTATTCGCTACGGACATTGAATATGGCCTTGACCAGACACTCATTAAAATCACATATAATGATGTGAAAACAATTAACAACAAGGTTATTTCAGGCAAAATTCAACTAAAAACTTTTGCTCCCGGCCCCCATCATGTAAGCAATGTTTTGGGAGTGACACTTACCTGCTTAAGTTTAGAAATTGATTCTGACAGAATAATTAATGGACTTGAAAATTATAAAGGCATACCTGGCAGAACCACCAAAAAAACAATTGGAAATTCAATTGTCATTGAAGAAATCAATCCAGGATTGAATACCGAGGCCATAAAAGAATCAATCAACATGATTCAAAACATGAAAGATTACTATATCTCAATTGGCGGAGACTATGGAATTACCTGTGAAGAGATTGATGAGGAAAAACTATCCGATTTTTTAAACACCTTAAACACAGACATAATCCTGACAGGAGCTTTGGGATTGTCAATTGAGCCAAAACTAACTAAAAAAACAACTTATTTTAAAAACTATTCTGACGTTTATGATATGGCTGTTAATAACAATAAGAACCTTCTTTTCATATATAGGTCAGATTATCGCAAAGTTTCACAAAGATGATTCCCTCAAAAAATTGAAACATTTAATATATATTAATTCTAAAAATTAATAATGTAACAAAATCTTATAAGTTATGCTTATAAAAGAAAATTTTGAAATGGAGATAATTAATGATTGTTGGAACACGCGGTAGCAAATTGGCTTTAGCACAAACAAATCAAGTATGTGCTGATTTATCTAAAATAACCGGAGAATCTATTGATGTTGAAATTATTAAGACAAAAGGGGACAAAATTACAACTTCCCAGTTATACAATATGGATTCAAAGGGACTTTTTACCAAAGAATTGGATATTGCCCTTCTAGAAGAAGAAGTCGATTTTACCGTGCACAGCTTTAAAGATTTACCTACTGAACTGGATGAGGATCTAGAAATTGTGGCTGTTCCAAAGCGCGAATCTCCAAATGAAGTGCTTATCTCCAAAAAAGATTGGAACGACTTGGGTCCAGGTTCAAAACTTGGAACAAGCAGTCTTAGAAGAGAAGCCTTCTGTAATCATTACAATAAAGAATTTGAACTCAAACCTATCCGAGGAAATATTGAAACCAGAATTCAAAAAGCTCTTGAAAGCGATTTGGATGCTACCATAATGGCCCAGGCAGGCCTAAAAAGATTAAATCTGACCCAATACATTAAAAACGTATTTCCACTAGATTATATCACACCTCCTGCTGGTCAAGGTGCATTGGCGATAATTACCCGTAAGGATAGTGAAATGAAAGAGAAGATATCCAAATTAAATGATTACATTTCCATGCAAGAAGTTTTTGCAGAAAAGAAAGTGTTGGAAGAGCTGGGTGTTGGCTGCCAATGGCCAATCGGTTCCATAGCACAAATGAACAATGACAAATTTAATATTTACTCAATATTATTAACAAAAGAAGGAGAAATCCTTAAAGAGCAAAGTGAAAAAGGATCCGTCAAAGATGCGGTTGAACTTGGCAGGCGCATCGGAAAAATTTTCACAGATTATGTTTAAACGGAGGAATTAAATTGAAAACTATTAACGTAGGAGTTGTCGGAGTAGGGGCGATGGGTGAAAACCATGTTCGTGTCTACCACAAAATGGAAGAAGCAAATTTAGTCGCTGTAAGTGATGTAAGTGAAAGAGCACTCAAAAAAATTGAAAAGAAATATGGTGCCAAAGGTTTTACGGAATATAGTGAACTATTGGAAAATCCGGAAATAGAAGCGGTTAGCGTATGTGTGCCAACCACATTCCACCATGCAGTGGTAATGGAAGCAATTAAAAATGGAAAACATGTACTGGTAGAAAAACCGATTGCATTTACCGTTGAAGAAGCTGAAGAAATGATTGCAGCTGCTAAGGAAGCCGGAGTTCTGCTTGCAACCGGACACGTTGAAAGATTTAATCCTGCTGTTCAAAAAGCTAAAGAACTTATTGATGACGGAGTCATTGGCGATGTAGTATCAGCATTTGCAAAAAGGGTAGGACCACTCCCACCAAGAATTAAGGACGTTGGCGTTTCAATAGACTTAGCTATTCATGATTTAGACATTATGAATTATTTATTTGAAGAGGAAGTTACCCAAGTTTACGGTTCAATGAATTGCAGCTTTGACGACAGCGAATTTGAAGACCATGCAGAGATAATGGTTAACTTTGACAACGAGTCAACTGGAATCATTGAAGTGAACTGGCTTACACCATATAAACGTAGAGAATTGGAACTTACAGGTACCGCAGGAATCATATCTGTAGATTACATCAAACAAAGTATTGAAGTATATGGTAAATTTGCACAAGACATTCAAATCAAGCATGAAGAACCTCTTAAAAGTGAATTAAACTCATTCTTAAACTCAGTGATGAACAAAGAAGAGCCAGAGATTACCGGTGAAGACGGACTCAAAGCTCTTAAAATGGTTATCGCTGCAAACAGATCCTCCAAAGAACATAAACCAATTAGTTTTGAACAACTCAAATAGGTGATAATGTGAAGCAAAAATTAATTCAAAAGGCTCAAGAACTAAGACAACACGGATTTACAACCGGTGAGATAGCTGATGAACTTAACGTTAGTATGGATACCGCCAGATGGTTGACTCTCCAAAAAACAGAAGAAGTAAAAGCTGAAGCACCAGTTGACTTTGCTATCAATTGGAAAAGCATTGGTGGAAATTCCAATCGTTTAAGTTATGTTTCAGGTGCTTTAAGTGACATGGCATTATCACATGGTGAAGCTGATACCATTGTAGGTATTGCAGTCAGTGGAATTCCATTTGCAACCGTAATGGCAGACTTGATTGAAGACATGACCGGATTAGACACTTCATTAGCGATATTCCACCCTCACAAACACAGAAAGGATGCTGATGAAAGTGATGATGAAGGTACAATCAGTACCAACTTCGGAAGCGTTGAAGGCAAGAAAGTTGTCATCGTCGATGATGTAATCACAAGTGGAAAAACCGCAAAAGAAGTAATCCACACCGTTAAGGACCTTGGCGGAGAACCAACTTGCGTCACCGTCCTAATTGATAAGGCAGGACTTTCAGAAATTGAAGGCATACCTGTTGAATCATTAATCAAAGTTAGTAGATTATAATCTACTACCATTTTTCTTATTTTTGACCACCAAAAGACCATTTACAAAACATTATTAAACAGATTGACACAAGTTAAATACAAGAGGTGATGATGTGTTTATAACTATCATAGCATTTAACAAATTTCATGGTTCAAAACCCCTCAAATTGAACGGGATTGTCAAATTAGTTAAGGAACCCGACAACAAATATGATGCTGAAGCAATCGCCTGTGAAATGAGATATTTCGGAAGAATAGGTTATGTCGCAAACAGCGTAAATTCAGTAATCAAAGGATGCATGAGTTCCGGAAGAGTTTATGACAAAATCGAAGACGAATACTTTGCCCGAATTAAATTTATATCTGACCATAATGCAATAGCAAAAGTTTTGTCATCTGATGAATTCATAGAAGAAATTGAAAATCCCGAAAGTGATGTTCACTATTTAAGTGAAAATCCAGCGGAATTAGACATTGAATACATTAAAAAACACTACTGAAGATGATAAAATGATAGCTCTTGAAAAGGATATCGAACTTTTAAACCCCCAAGTACACGAAAATCTAGCAATAATTCCCTTAAAAACTGAAAAATCATATATTGATCTGTTGACCCTTAAAAAAGGCCTTGAATTGGAATTGGTCGAAGTCAAGGAATGTGAAACATCCACAGTGAATACAGTAATCGTTAAAAACAATTCGGTTGTCCCATTAATCCTAATTGATGGTGAAGAGATAGTGGGCGGAGACCAGAATCGTATCGTCAATTCCACAATCCTTGTCAACGCAAAAAGCGAGATGAAGATACCTGTAAGCTGTACTGAACAGGGAAGATGGGCCTACAAAAGCGAATTCAATCAATCAAAGTATATTGCAAACTACAACACCAGAAGGGCAAAGGAATATGCATCTAGAAAACATGGCTCATATCAGAATGTCATCTGGTCATCAATCAATAGCCTAGAGATTGAAAACGATTATTCCTCTCCAACCTGCGCAATGGAAGAGAGCTATGAACACCTGAAAATAGACCATGCCAAAATAATAAAAGAGTTCAGCATTGAACCTGGTCAAAACGGTGTTTTAGTCATTGTAAATGGTGAAATCAAAGGCTTTGAAATATTTCTAAACCCTGAAATATACAAAGAATTCCATGAAAAGATATTAAAAAGTTACCTGATTGATTCAAAGGTTGAAAACAAGACATTTGCAATAAATGCTGATGCCGCAAGAGACGTGATTCAAGGGGCATTCGATTCAACATTTGAAAAAAGAAACAACATTGGTCTTGAGAAAGCCTTTGAATTTGAAAATGATGAAGGTCTGGGAACATTATACGAATATAAAGACAAAATCATCCACTTATCCTACTTCACAAAGCTGGAAAATAATTTTGAGGATGAAATTAATGATAATATCGGCCTAAAATCTGATATCTAATTCATCCATCATTTTTTCAATTTTACGATTTAAATCTTTGATATTTGATTGAATTTCATGTTTTTCAACACTTACCTCATCAAGTGATATGAATTCTCCCTCAAATGTATCCACATAACGGGAAACAGATAAATTAAAAGCATTGCTTTTTATCTCCTCAATGGAAATCAAATTGGAGAATTTTGGTATTGTCAGTTTGTTTAAATACACATTTTCCATTTTGGATATTGTCTTATTATTCAAAACGAGATTCTTTCTAAAGAGTCCAGGATATGTCCTGCCGCTTCTTTGAGTTTCATAGTCAGCGGCCATGTCAATGAATAGAATGTCTCGATTTTGCCTGTTTTTCTTAAATACAATAACAACTTCAGGTCTTGATTTGATGATTTCATTTGGAATGCGAATTATGGCATCAATGTAGTTTTTCTTGCAGGTCAAATATTTCCTGAGAAGCTCCAGAGAGTTTTTAAACAGGAAATTTTCGGAAATGCTTATGACCATTATCCCATCATCTTTTAGGGAATCCACAAGATTGAGCAAAAACAAGAATTCGCTTTCCTTAAGCGATTCATATTCACCTATAAAATCCGTATTTGACTCATTTTCAAGATTTATCTTTTCAACAAGATTTTCCAAGGCAATATTCAATTCACTGTCCTGCTTAAATGAATCCCCATCCATTCCAAAGTTATCCAATAGCAGACTTTCAAGTTCGCTGCGCTTATTCCTTTTTGCAATTTCCCTGCTTTGATTGACATTTGCGGAATAGTAATTCTTTATGGCAATCGGAATCTTTGATAGTATAACGTCAAAGGATGATCCGTTAATGTCTATTGAATCCAGTGCATCCTCATGTTTTAAAAATACATCATTAAATGGTAAATTGTTTATAAAGAATTTGACAAGGGTGAAAAAGTAATTCAGCTTATTTGAATCCTTACCATAGCAATACTTCAGACCATACCCAATTCTTTCATATAATTTCATTATGGATTCACCATCCTTTATAAAAGGATCATAGGCACTGTTTATGGCATTTTTCTCAGATAAAACTATTCTTGATAGAATCTGATTAATATATTCGGGATTTGAACCAATATGCATCAATTTAGAATCCGAAAGTATGTTGAACACCTTGCTGAACTCAAACTCTGAATCGAAAACATCAAACTGTGAAATCAAATTAATTATCTCACTGACATTATGAGCCTCTTCGCTTGTAAATTGAAATGTGTCTATTTCATTATCGATGGTTGCGAAGAAATAATCAAAATAATCAGAATTGTGATATTCAGAACTGAAGATTATGTTTTCAGGAAATATCTTTAAGAAATCCGGCAGAAAACCTGGTTTTGCATAGTTGTTGTTAACGACTTCCTCAATGAAAGCTTCTGAACTTTTAATATAAAAACCGTTTAATTTGAGTGAATCGAATGCAAGATGTTCCTGATATCCTCTATCCCTGTAAGCTTCATCAATTGTAAGTTCCTTATCCCTTAATTCGACCAATAAAAAGTCTTTAATGGTATCTGAACAGTATTTATACAAAAATGTATACATTACAATGTAGTCTATTTCAGGAGGAAGTTTATACCTTCTTGACTGAGACATCAACATCCTTAAAATCTTGTAGTTTACGGATTTCCTATTTTTCATCAGTTACACCCCACAAATCATTCAGTATCGCTTCCTTAAGGTGTCTGTCATATTCTACCTGACGCAAATCCTCAAAGATCTTATCATTTATGGTGTTTAAAAGTTCCCCATATTTCTTTTGTGTTTTTAAATCAGGGACAATAATTTGAAGTTGTTTTATCTCTTTTAGTGACGTATGAGGCATCTTGCCGCTGCCTCCAAGTTCATGGAGTTGCTTTTTAATGTGTGCATTGGTCAATAGATGTGCAATGAATTCCGAATCATAATCCTCTTTAAGCCTTATTATAGCTATCCTATCACTTACAACAAGATTTTCATCCTTTACACAAACGACATCATACGGATATGTCATTTTCATCAAGACATCATTTTTCTGTGTAAAATACCTTTCTTTAATATTACTGCTTAGAGACACTTCTTCAAAATCAGACAGCTCCCCGTCTCTTTTAATGGATCTTTGAACAATGACCTTGAAGTCATCTCCATTCTCATCTAAGTAACGTCTATATGATAGGCCGGAAAATATTTCGGCCATATCATTAAGTATCATTTTTTGCATGTTAATCCCTTTCAAAGAAAGTTATTTGAAGATGGTGGTTGAATGAGCATTAGTTTTGGTGGTGAGCCAAAACTAATTTATTGGTAAAGACACTCCTCCGATAACTCCAACACTTTGAATGTTATCTTTTAAAACAGCTGTTGAAGTAAGGCCAGAACCTTGTGGAGACAAGACAAACAAATCAAGAAATGTTTCATCCTCTCCAACAATAAATGCAGGCTCAATTGCTTCAGCAGACTTTGTTTGAACTTTAATTAAGATATGCTTAGCTTCGATTTCCTCTTCAATACCAATCTCTTTTCTAATGGTCTCATCTAAATCTTTAACTTTTTCGCTCCAATTAATATTTGGGTTCATATTATTACCTCACTTATTTTTTTATATTTCACCTTAAAAAACAATGGCGTGATTTTTAGTAACAGTCAATGCATTTTTTGAAAAGTTATGCACTTTCCAATAATACATTGATTTTTATAGTATATAAACTTAACTATTTTAATTATGTTTTTCAAAAAATTACAGTTGTTAAGCTGTAAAATATTATTTATTTTAGGACATATATAAAGTTTTTTGTATTTTTTGAAAAAATGCAAAAAAGTGCAAAATCACAGATGTGCCTCAACAAAAAAAAAATTCAAAAAAAATAATTCATTATAAAATTAAAATTAAAAAACTAAATCAAAATGGAGCATATAACCTGAAAAATAGCTTAAAAAAATATTAAAATAAAAAAAAATAGATTGCCGAGACAATCATGCCTCAGACTTTTCCTTTTTGCCTTTTTTGTCGACGATGACCATTTTTTCTTCTTCCTCGTCAACCTCCATGACAATTGGGTCAGCTTCAAGTGCACCAGGATCCTTTTCAACACATTCGTTGATCTTTGATTGGATTGTTCCGATGTCTTCAGTATCAATCAAATCGACAATTTCCAATTGTTGCTGGAACCTTTCAATACCTTCGAGAGGAACATTTTCAACGAATGGAATGGCTCCTGTGGCTCCTATGATTTTCTTTTTGTCGGGGTCTGCGCCGCTATCATATAATGCCTTAATACTTTGACCAGTAATGTGACCCTGCACTTCAGCACCAGCCAAAATCAAGAACCTGATATTCGGATTTGATATAATATTCGCTACAACCTTTTCAATGCCTAGATTTTCTGTTTTACATGGACCTGCAATAGCTGCTCCTGACAATTCAGCTTCAATGTGGGAAGCAAGGGTAGTTACTGCAACTGGACTTTCCGGATCTCCTACAACATAGTCACCGCTGATTACCGGCCAACCATCTGCAGGGGCTTTTTTATCAACCATAATTGATTCCTCCTATAGTATAATTGTGAATATATTTAAAAGAATATATAAATATTTTCATCAATAGTACAATTCGGACGGTTTTCCAATATATTCAAAATCATCCTTATTATTCAGGTACTTGACGCCAATGACCTTGCCGTCGGGAAACTTTGTGACAACGCTCATGCCATCATTCACATCAATGACAATCAGTTTGGTGTTTTTCTCACCAGCAGCCTCAATTTTAATTAATTCATCATTCTCCAAAAGATTTGCATCTTCAAAATCATTACTGATGTCAGTTGAATACCAATGCTGAGGCAACTTGACTCTGATATCTAAATAATCCAATAAATCTTTAACATGCATTTTTAATCCCTCTGATTAAATGTTAATTTGAAACGTTAATAAAGATTTTGTAACTTGTCAAGGGTGAAAAGTAGCTAAACCATGAAATGAACCTTGTTCTTATCGATGTCCTCCAGACTATGTGCTTGAGGAATGTCATCGGAATGACCCACCGCCATGATACCGACAATCCTATAATGGTCATCGATTTTCAGAATATCCCTAACAATCCCTTCTGAATCCTTTCCGTTTTTGGATCTCAAATGAATCTGAACCCAGCAGCTTCCAAGGCCAAGCTCTGTAGCCATCAGATGCATATATGTAAGGGCAATGGATGAATCCTCAATCCATGTATCGGCAATCATAGTATCTGCAACTACGACAATAGCCTTATTGGCATCTCCGATTAACTCTGCACCATGGTCCTTTGAATTTGCCAAATCCATCAGAGTCTCCTTTCGCTCCACCACCATAAAATTGCATGGCTTGCGGTTCATGCTGGTCGGTGCAAGAAGGGCCGCGTGGAGAATCTTGTCCAGCTCATCCTTTCCCACCGGCACATCATTGAATTTCCTTGTACTTCTTCTCTTAAGCATAACATCTATAAGTTCCATGATAATATTTTTAGAAAACTAGATAGTTATATGTTATGATGTAGATGCCGGAAATAATATTTTTGAAAAAAAATGAGTGCAGTGAAAAAATTGAATGGAAAATAAATTAAAATATAATCTATCTGTAATGGCATTGGTTTAATCGATTGAAATTTAAATTAAATAGGCAACGGGAGTGTCCGCTATTTTCTCCTTTGAAGTTTTTTAATTTAATTTTTGAAATCTATGATTTTATCATTTTCAATTACGTAATTATTAGTCCATTTGTTAAATATATTCATATTTAGGTGTTGTTTTTGTTTTTCTTTCTTTATTTCTTTTAATATTTTGTTTAGGGTTTTATTGTTGATGTGTTTGTGTATTTTTTTGATGTTGTGTGTTATTGTTGTTCGTGTCATTTCATTGTTTGCTTTTTTCACTCCTTTTGTTTTTATTCCTCTGAAATTTCGGGATTCTAGTAAAATTGCGAATCCTCCTTCTGCATGTGATCCTCGGCCAGAATATGCTGTTTGCCCGTATTCTGTATAGTATTCTTTTTTTATTTCATCTAGAATGGGGTCAAATTTGTCCTCAAGTTTTCTTCCGTATTCATTTTTCGCACATTCTACAATATATCTACATTTCTTGCATTCTTTGGAACCATATCTTTTTTTAGAGCCTTCTTTTTTTATTATATTATTTATTCTTGTTAATTTTACTCCTGCGGGGCATAAATATGCGTCTTCTTTTGGCAGATATTTGAAATTATATTTTTTGAATCTTTGTTTTTTGGCTTCTTTTGCATCAAATCTTGTTTGGTTTCTTTCTCTTTGTTTTGCTTTTCTTCGCATTGCTTCTGTTCTGCAGGGGATAATGAGCTTTGTTGGTGTTCGGTGTACTCTGTGTAATGTGTTAATGTGCCAATATCCATGATCTACTACAAGTGTGAATTCTTTTTTGTTCAATGTTCGTTGTAATCGATTTACAATTTCTATGGCTTCTTTTTGGTCGTTTGGATGTTGTGTTATGTAGTGTGTGACTATCATTCCGCATTTATCATCAATTGCTTGCTGATAATTATAATTTAATCCAGATATTTGCTTTTTATCGTCCATATGTCGTGTTTCTGGATCAACAGTGTTGATGCTGTAATCTTTATTAATATTTGCTTCCATTTTTTTGATTCGTTTTAAAACTCTTTTTAAGCTTTGCTGACCTTTTAAACTTAATTTTAATAAGCGTATTCCAAATGAATTAATTGTTTTTTTGAGTTTTTTATATAAATCTTTTAATTCTTCCTGATATTTGTCATTGTAAAAAAATTCATGGAGTTTTATCCATAAATCTCCAGTATTATTTTTATATTCTTTGTAATGCTTTAAAATGAACTTTTTAAGGTATTTTATTTGATCTGGATTCATGTTATTGAATGGATTGCAGTATCCTTTTAGTACTGTTCCATCTGCATAAATTATATTTCCTTCAATTAATCCTGTTTTTATTCCAAATTCCACTAAAAATTTGTCAAATTCATCAATAAGGTACATATTGTCGTTTATGAAGTCATTAATTGTTGTTTTTGATGGTTTTTTACAGTTGAGTAAGAATTGGCATGTTTCATCATTATTTTTCCACCAGTTTTCCAGCTTTCTGCAGCTTGTTATTTCCATAATATGTCCAAAACTGATGAAAGGAAGCATTTCTCCAGTTTTATATATTCGTTTAGGGCCAGGTCGTGCTTTTTTATCTTTTTTAAATAGTACTGGGCGAATTTCTT
The DNA here is from genome assembly GCA_902794475.1 of uncultured Methanobrevibacter sp. Classification (GTDB taxonomy): domain Archaea; phylum Methanobacteriota; class Methanobacteria; order Methanobacteriales; family Methanobacteriaceae; genus Methanocatella. The sequence goes on from CADBHR010000046.1 coordinate 19,179, forward strand.
TAAAAATTTCAAATAGAATTTTAACTGTAAAAACAATATGATTTTTATCCAAATTTGAACCTACTTCTTTTAAAATAAAACAAGTTTGACTATCAAATCCCATTTTGATTCATTCCTTTTTATAATCTGTTATTTTTAAAATTAACAACAATTAATACAAAAAAGAATTTTAATAATTTTTCCCATTTTTTGGGAAAAAATTTGTTAAAATCGAAAAAAATAAATCATATTAAAAACAGTAAATTATAACTGAAGGTGATTTATTTTTATTGTATGTGTTGTT
>CADBHR010000047.1 GCA_902794475.1 uncultured Methanobrevibacter sp.
AAAGAACGGCAAAGATACAGTCTTAAAGTATGACAAGCTAGTGCTTGCAACAGGGGGAAATCCGTTTGTCCCTCCAATGCAGGGCGTTGACTTGGACGGAGTATACAGAATCAGAAATATAGATGATGGTATAAAGGTTCAAAAAGCGATGGAAACCGCTAAAAGCGCTATCGTCACAGGTGCCGGTTTGATAGGTATTGAAATAGCATTTGCATTAAAGAAAAAAGGGTTGAATGTTATCCTAAGTGAAATGCTGCCTCAAATCGTGCCAAGATCCCTTGACAAGGACATGTCTGACATTCTGGTAAAATACCTTGAACAGGAAGGAATCCAGGTTGTCTTAGGAAAACCTATCACCAAGCTGATTGGTGATGGCAAGGTTGAAAAGGCATGCTTCGGAGATGAGGAACTCTATGACGCTGACATGGTAATCATGGCAACAGGAGTGAGGGCCGAATTGGACCTTGCAAGAATGGCAGGATGCGAAATCGGAAGATGGGCAATACTTGTAAATGACAGAATGGAAACCTCAGTTGAAGACGTTTATGCAGTCGGAGACTGTGTCGAGTCTAAAGACCTCATTTTAGGTTCAAATACCATTTCACAATTGGGAACCACTGCGGTTCGTGAATCAAAAACATTGGCCCGTACAATCTGTGGAAAGAAATCCAAATTCAACCCTGTATTGAACTCCATGGTTTCAAAGGTTGGCAAATTGGAATTCGGTGCAGTAGGATATACCACAAGCTTTGCACAGCAAAACCGTATCAGGCCTGTCGTGCAGAAAGTGCAGGCACTTACAAGAGCACGCTACTATCCGAATGCTAAGCCGATGGATATCAAGGTTATCTGTGATGGAAACGGAACCATTATAGGCTGTCAAATCATAGCTGAAGAAAGGGTGGCTGAAAGAATCGATACAATGACATTGGCCATTACAGAAGGATTGACCTGCTTTGATTTAAGCAATATGGAATTTGCTTATGCACCACCTGTATCAATGGTTACAGACCCATTAATCCTCGCTGTTGAGGAAGTCAGTAAAAAATTCAGTTAAATTAAATTATTTTGGAGATGATAATTATGCCAGAAATCAAACATAAGATTGTTGTAATGAGTGGAAAAGGAGGAGTAGGAAAATCCACCGTTGCAGCCAATATCGCTGAGACATTGCAGGCAATGGGATACAAGACTGGTATCCTTGATGCTGATATTCATGGTCCAAATGTTCCTAAGATGCTCGGTATCGAAATGCTTGAAGAGCAGTTCAACCAATATCAGTTTGATGTCTTTAAAGAGCTTGTCGAAAAGGATCTCGACACAAGTCTTCCTGAAGAGGAACAACGTGAATTCATTGAAGAGAAGAAAAAGGAATACCAGCATTCAATTTTCCCTGTTGAAACCGAAAGCGGTTTGAAGGTAATGTCAATGGCATTCCTGATTGACAGTCTTGACAGGCCAATCATCTGGAGGGGACCTCAAAAAACCGGTGCAATCAAGCAATTGATCAGTGACGCACACTGGGGCAAATTGGACTTCTTGGTCATCGACAACCCGCCGGGCACAGGTGACGAACCTTTGACCGTGCTTCAGTCAATTCCAGAAACCGATTTGGTATTGATGGTTACAACACCTAATGTGGTGTCACAGGAAGATGTGCTCAAATGTGTAAAGATGGTCGAAATGATGAACATCAAGAATATCGGCCTTATCGAGAACATGGCATACTATATCTGCCCTCACTGTGATGAGAAACTGCACATTTTCGGTGAAGGAAACGGTAAGACATTCGCTGATGAAATGGAAATCACATATCTTGGAGACTTGCCTATCAAGGAAAGCGTTGCTGAATCTCCTACTAAAGATGCAACCATTTCAGTGCTTGACCCTGATGATGAAGTGTCAAAAAGGTTTGTTGAAATAGTTGAAGATATAAAAAAAGAATTTTTAGAGTAAGCTAGTGTTGATTATATAGCTTACACTGCTTATATTTACCAGAAATCCTAAGAAATTAGGATCTTCTTTTAATTTTTTAAAGTAATCTGTTTTTTCAATTATATAATCCTTGTTTTCTGCCATCTCGTTCAATGAGAAATACTGCATGCCCATGTCATATTCCCTTTTGTCTGTAAAGATGGGAACTATATACTCGCCGTCATTGCCGTAAGGTATTTTGACAGGTTTGGTGTCCTCAGTTGATATTATGAAGACATTATCCTTAAGGTATTCTTTCATATCCTCTTCTATTTTCATGACAGCTTCCTGATTTCCGTTTTCACCCTGCATATATGCCAGGTTAATGTAGTTCTTAAGTTCCGGATGGTTTATTTCTTCAATTTTCATTGTCTTATATTATATTTTTTTTAATATTTAAGGTCATTTGTCTTTAAAATACTCGTTCAATTCCTCTTTTGGTATGAATCTCAAAGCAGCTGAATTTATGCAATAGCGTGGAGATCCTCCAGGTCCGTCATGAAAGAGGTGTCCCAGGTGTGAGTTTGACTTTGCGCTTCTAACCTCAATGCGTGTTGTTCCGTGTGAGAAATCCCTGTGCTTTTTAATCACATCTTCTGAAATCGGCTTTGAAAATGCAGGCCATCCGCATCCTGAGTCGAACTTGTCATCTGAAGAGAAGAGAACTTCACCATCTACAACGTCCACATACACACCATCTTCAAAAAAGTCATCATACTTTCCACTAAAGGGAGGTTCTGTTAAAGAAAGCTGTGTTATTTCATACTCTTCCTTTGATAAGTGGTCGAATTCTTCATCGTTAATCAAATTTAAATCGACATGACAATACCCTTGCGGATTCCTTTCAAGATACTTCTGATGATAATCCTCGGCAGGATAGAAACTGCTGATCGGACGGGCCTCGACAACAATCCTTTCAGGAGCAAGTTTCTGTTTTTCCCTTAAAAAGTTGATGACGGTGTCCCTTTGTGAATCCTCCTGCCAATAGATACCTGTTCTGTATTGGGTTCCGATGTCTGCACCCTGGCGATTCAGTGAATATGGGTCAATGATTTTAAAGAAGCTCTCCAGAATCTCTTCCAACGGGATGATTTTGGGATTGTAGGTTGCCTTGACTGTTTCCGCATGCCCTGTCTTTCCGGTGCACACCTTCTCGTAGGTCGGAGCCAGGTCACGTCCGTTGGCATAGCCCACTTCGGTATTGTTCACGCCTTTAAGTCTGGAAATGAATGCCTCAACACCCCAAAAGCACCCTCCTGCCAGATAGATTACAAGCTGTTTTTCAAACATAATTAATAATATCAGTTCAAGTAATATGTTTTTTTCGACAAAAATCTTTTTTAATTATAAAATTTATATTAAATATTATATTGGAGGAAAACTCATGTTTTACAGTACAATAATGAAAATTGATTCAATTGACAGATTAAGAGATATTAGGGATGCACTGCTTGTTGAACAAGGTATCAACCCTACCCGTCAGGGTGAACAGGCCATTAAAGTGGTAGTTGAGAGAATCGATGAAATTCAGGCTACATTGGATAAGTCCGCTACCAAAAACTTAAACAGACGTAAGTGATTTAAGTGATAAGACGTGTAACGACCAGCAGAAGGCTGCTTAGAAAAAAAATGTATAGGTCACCACATTCAAGACATAGGATTTCCGAGTACAAGCGGGAAAACAAAAACCTTGCCAAACCTCATCAGGAAAAATTCAGGGAAATGAATGGCCCTAACATAAAACGTAAAAAAAGGCCAAAAAGAGAAGTCATCTCTGGTTTTAAGATGTCTTACAGATACAAGTATTATCAACAGGATAATGTTGAGGAAAATGAGGAAGAGGAATTAGACGAGTAATTCTATTGAAGCGTAATTTAATATCCATCCTCAACTACAAATCTTTTTTTCACTGCTCTAATCATCAATATAATTGTTTAACATGGTTAAATAGTTCATTATTTCTCGCTTTTTTAATCATTTCAATTTTGCATTTCTATGAAGTTAATTTCATTGTTTTGTGAAATTAGGAATTATTATTACATATTATTAACAAAACTTCATATATTGTTGAATCAATCTGGATTTTGATGTGATTATATGGAAAACAAAAAAATAATTATAATTTTAATTGCGGTTATTGCGGTTATTGCTATTGTTGCGGGGGCAATGTTTTTACAAACAGGTAATGCAAAAGAACCTACAATAATTAAAATTACAAGTGATAAGGAGCAATATGAAGGTGGAGAATTATCTATTAAATTGACAGATTTAAACAAAACCCCCTTATCAAAGGAAATAGTAAACGTCACGATAACTAACAAAAATGGCAAAGTTGTTATTGATGATGTTGTAAAAACCAATTCAAAAGGTAATGCGAAACTGAAGCTTGATTTAAAGAAAGGCAAATACAACGTTAATGTTACTTATGGTGGAAATGAAAGTTACACCAGAAACAATACAACACAGAAATTAACAATTAAAGAAGAAGTCAAAGAAACTGTCAGTGAATCGAATTATGAGTCAAGTAGTGATTATTATCAATCATCAAAACCGCCGAGAACTGAATATACAGGGGATCCTAACGATAGAGAAGCTTATACTGAATGGAGAAAGCAAGATTTACAATCAGAAAATCCCCACAGGGGGTATAGTCTAAAATTAGATGGACCTGAAAAATCTCCTGTCAAGTGATATTTTTGGAGTAATTATGGAATAACTTATTGGAATATGTTATCTTTCATAATCAGTGCTATTCGGGCAATATTATCTTAAAAAAGGTCAGGGTAGAGTTATTTTAATAATAACCTACCTAATTTACATATTTAAACTGAATATTAAATTTTTTAAGTCATTACAATTGGGAAAAGACTAGAAGAGCAATTCTTCTTTTGTTATTATCTTATTTTTTGAATGAATATTCAAAATCAGACCGCTGAAAGCATCATCATTTTTTGCAAGTTCCCTAAACAGTTCATCTGACACTTCAGTGGGCTCATAATCAGCCAATTCCAGATATTCAAAACCCTTTTTGTATTCATCCAAATCAGAAAAGACAATGATTTTAAAGTCATCCAAAGATCCTGTCACAAGGAAGTCTTTTTCATGGTCTTCACCAATTGTCGGACAGATATACATCAGAAATCACCGTTTCTATCAAAGTTGAAGTTCTGAGAGTGGGGATTCACTACAAAACCCTCAAAATACTCATCATTTTCAGCCAATTCTGCAATTTCATCAGGAGAAATCACCATCAAGTCAAGCTTGTCCAAAAATAGTGTGGATATCTTGGCGCTGCCGACCGCATACTCCCTCATGTCAGTGAATATCGGAATGATGTACTCCTTGCTGGCATCGGTAATTGTGAGCTTGACATATTCTCCGGCTTCATCGACTAATGTGAAGTAGATTTCTCTCGGATAGGTTTCCCTTATATTTTTTTTTACAGGATCAAGCTCCATTGCATCTTCGCTTTTGAGCTTTTTTGCCATGTCGGCGTAAATTTGGATATATTCCTTCAGCTGACTTTTGGAAGCCTTGACATTCTTTTCCTGATAGTCCTGGTAATCTTTAGGATCCATATCTATTCACTGCAATCGTGCACACTTTCAGCAAAAATTACAAAGTCGCATTGTGGAGCATCAACCGCAAGCCCTAAAAATTCCTCATCCTCGGAGTATGCCTGAACGATGTCACTTCCCACAGCCTTGTCGCATGCGAAATTGGCTTCGCCGGACTCTTCGATGAATGTTTCAATGGCTTTTTTAGCTTCATCCTCGGATGTAAAGACTGGTATGAAGAACTCTTCCTGGCCTTCCTCTTCACCCGGAACAATCAATGCAACAACCTCTTCATCTTCGGTGTCTGCATTGTAGACGATTGTGAATTCCTCATGAAAAACGGCATGGTCGATTTCATGGCCTAACTCATGCAGGCTTTCAAGTAATTCCTCATCGGCTTCTTCTTCGTTTTCCAAATTATCCAGTTGCTCTTCAAGTTCAATGTATTTTTCAATAAGTTCTTTAAGTTCGCTCATAGTATCACAAAAATAATTTAAATAAAAATAAGTTCTTTAAAACAAATGAACATTCTCTTCCTAAACACCACTAAAGGAATACAAACGAATGCTCATTTCAACCATCACCATTGTTCATATTATAAAAAAATAGTACAATAGTACATAACAATATGAACAATACTATTTTGCTTTTTCACCTATATAAACTTTTAGTTTCTAAAAGGTAATCTCAATAGCTTTTATGAGATTGTATATAAGTTTATTGTTGCCTATATCAGTATTGTATTTCTCACCTAGTTGGATAACTTTGCCATTTAATGAATCAATTTCAGTCGGTATTTTCTTTTGAATATCCTGGTGTGTTGATGAATAATGATTATATGTGTCCGGCACCAGCTTTGAGTAGAATATGTCCTTGTACTCCTGTGAACTTTGCCATAGTGTTTCATAGGGAGATGCTTTTATGACCTCAAATATCTCATCGATAATATTGTTCATTATCTCCAGTGTGTATGGGTTTTCAGTCAGCTGACCGTAGGTTCTATCCAGTATCGCTCCAAGGGGGTTCAGTGTGCAGTTGTAAAGCATTTTGGCCCAGAGATACTTGTCGATTTCTCTGGTGATTTCACACGTGATGTCTGATCTGTTTATTAAGTCTGCTATTTCTCTCAGGCATTCGGGATTTTCCCCTTGAAGTGATCCGAGTAGAATGTCTGTGTGTATGGTCACTTCGCTGATGTGCCTTTCGGGCCTTGATGCTCCGGTGATTACTCGCCCGCAGAAGACCTGTTTTTTTGTGAAATATTTAAGGTAGGGCTCGTCATTGCCGAATCCGTTCTGGAAGATGATTATTTTGGTGGTGTCCTTGAGGATGTCTCTGTTTCTGTTGAGGTTTTCGGAAATGTCATCGTTTGCGGTGGTTTTGGAAGCTATGAAAATGTAGTCAAAATGCTTTTTCGGAATTTCTTCGTATGTTTCATAGACCGGAACGTCCTTGATTGTGTGGTGTTCGAAAAGTCCTGTTCTTTTAATTCCATTCTTTCTTATTGCATTTGCTGTTTTGCCCCGTGCATATATGCTTATGTATGATCCCTGACTTGCAACAGATGTTGCAAGTTCTATTCCAACGCTTCCTGCTCCTATGATTAGAATATTCATTTTTTAACCTCACTTTTAGTTTTGTTTCTGGTGGGTTATATGATTTATTAAATCTGCTTTTATTTTTTTATCAATTAAAATTTAATTATATTTTAATTTTTTTCAAGTGAAACTTAAATTTTATATATGTTTTTTTACAAATTCATAAAATGTAAAGTTAGATTTATTTTTTATTAGTATGACTTTATAAAATAATTTAATCGAAGTGGTTGAATGAAGATAAATAAGAATATATTGATATGTGCGCTTTTTGTGCTTGTAATGCTATGCGTTATAGGCTCAGCAAGTGCAGAAGAGCCACTTAACGAAAACTTGACTGCAACGGATACTGGAGGAGTAATTGATGAATACATCAATGAAGAATTGGGTATCTCAGATAGTGAAGGAGAGTTAAGTGCAGAAGGAGACACCATTACTGTTGACTGTAATGGTGATGGAGATTATACGACTATTTCTGCCGCTGTTGGTGCTGCCACTGGTGGAGAAACTATTTTTATTAAGAATGGTGAATATACAGAAACTTCAAAAATTGATATTAGTACAAAACAGCTATCATTCAATGGTGAAAGTTCTGATGGAGTAATAATAAAATCAGGAGATAATGATTTATTTTATACTACTGGATCTGGAGGTGCCTCTTTAGTTTTTAATAATTTAATTTTTAAAGACATATCAATGACAGGCGCTAGAGTTCCAATATTCATTGGTGGAAATGATAATGTTAATATAACAAATTGTATTTTTGATAATTGCGCTTCAAGATATGGAGCATTACGTATATTTACTTCTGGGAGTGTAATTGTTGACAATTGTAAATTTTTAGGCACAAAATCTTCAACTAGGTCTTATTCCAGCGCAATTGATTTTGGTGGTAGTAGTACTACAAATTATATTTTAAAGAATAGTGTAATTGACAGTTCTGAAATAGCTAGTTCAAATACTGATTATATATTTGGTGCAATCTACAGTGAAAAATCTGATGGAAAAGTTATATTGGATAATGTGACCATTAGCAATTGTAATCTCAGAAATTCAAATGGGTTAATTACTGCTAAAGGAAATATGGAAATAAGAAATTCTAAAATTATTAATAATTATGTATATAGGGACCTGGCTGTTGCAGGTTTAATCTTTGTAAATGGAGGCAAATCCGTTATCATCGAATCAAGCATGATTAAAAATAATACAAATCCGAACAATATCTTATCAGCAAATAGTGATAGTGCATCTTTTGATTTGCATTACAACAATATTCAAGACAATTCTTTCCAAAGAGGATTTGGTAATTCAGATTATAGTATATACAATTTAGATGCAAACTACTGGGGTTCAAACTCTTTACCTGATGGAATAACTGCTTCAACTTGGATTGTTGAAGACAATGGAGTTTACAAATTGAACAACGGTGAAGCAATTGATGTGATAATTCCTGGATTAAATGATGGCGAGGAACCTATTGATGCAATCTATGTAGCAACCGACGGTAACGATGCAAATGACGGTTCCATTGATAGTCCGGTATTTAACATTGCCAAAGCAATCGAGCTTGCAAAAGCAGGTTCAGGAAACATCATTATCAAGGAAGGTACATATTCCCAAAGCGGAATAAGCATTGATGATTCAATAACAATCATTGGTGAAGGAAATGTGGTAATTGACGGAACAGGTTTGGAAAGAGCATCAGTTTTCACAATAACTACAAAAGATGTCACTATCAAAAACATCAAGTTCACTAATGGCAATGCACAATATGGTGGAGCTATATATATTCAAGGATCTTCACAAAGTGATCTATTGGATATTAATGTGATTGTTGAAAACTGCAGTTTCGATAAAATGACCGCAACTCGTGGCGGAGCAATTTATGCCTATTGCACAAAAGGCAAATTGACTATTGATAATTGTAATTTCACAAACATGGGTGTTACATGGGGTGCAGTATGCGCTTATCAATCAGCATACGATGGAGGACTCAATGTAGAGATTTCCAAATCCATTTTTGCGAACAATAGTGGAAATAACGGAGCAGCATTATATGTCCAAGCTTCATATTTAACAATGACTAATTGTGAAGTATACAACAATACCGCTTCTCAATCTCCAGGTGCAATCTACTTGACAAATGTCACTGCTACAATCGACAGCTGTAAGATATATGACAACTCTGCATTGAAGGACGCATCAGCTATTGCAGTCTATGCAGGAAAAATAAGCAGCAACCCTACTGTTTTAAAACCATCCGAATTGACAATTACCAATTGTATAATTGAAAACAATACCGCAACCCAGGAAGGCGCTGCAACAATCTATTTAGAAAACTCAAAAATGGATATCTCATTCTCATCCGTTGTAAACGCATTGAACATTCATAATACAGTCACTGCCAATTATGACAATGACAAACCTCAAGCTGTAACAGCCAACAATAATTGGTGGGGCGTAGATGACCCAAGAACAACAGTTCAAGGCGACAATATTACCATAGATAATTGGGTAATCATGAATCTTGAAGCAAATATAACTGAGGTTCTTGTCGGAGATACTGTAGAATTAACTGTTGACTTTAATCATGTAAATACTACCTCTGGTGAAATCGAGGAATTGACCGGTGGAGCAATTCCAAAAACATTCACAGTCACATTCACTTCCAACAGTGGCAGTATTGAACCAGCAAGTGTTGATGTAGGTAAAGGAACTTCAAAATCAGCAATTTACACAGTTGCTGATGTGGATGCAGTTATTTCAGCACAAACCGGAGACTATATTGAAACAATCACTTTTGCCAAAGGGGTTGAACCATACTATGGAATCATCTATGTATCAAAAGATGGGGATGACAACAATAACGGTTCCGAATTATACCCTGTTGCATCACTTGGAAAAGCGGTTGAGCTTGCTTTAGTAAGTGGAGGATCAGGTGAAATTATCATTAATGAAGGAACTTATGCAGGATTTAATTATCATGTAACCGGCAATTTAACAGTAACCGGTGTAGGCAACGTAATTCTTGATGGTGAAAATAACGGCAGATTGTTCTACATGGACTATGGAGACAATGTTGACAAAATACAATTAAGCAATTTGAATGTTATAAATGTAAAACACAACTACGGTGCTGTCGTTTACAGTAGAGCAAAAGAATTGATTTTGGATAATATTAATATTACCAACACTACTGAATCAAGCAATTTGATTTCCAATGCAGGTAAGATGACCATTAAGAATTCACAGATTTTAAACCACAATGGTGGAAATGTTATTTCAACATCAGGCAATTATGATTTAGTGATTAATAATACCGTATTTAAAAACAATACTGTTGTGGGATCCGGTTCTGATTATGGAATAATCTATTTCTCATCTGGAAGCGGTAATTTATTTATCGAAAACTCCAAATTCATTGACTCCACTACAAGACAAGGTATTATTATAGCCACAAACGTCGATGAAAAGGTTTATGTAAAATCTTCACAATTCATCAACAACCATATGCAAGGTACATATGCAAGCGGTGGGGCAATAAGCGTAAATAACAAGTTAGAAGTCACAGATTCCATATTCATCAACAACACTGCATGTGGTGATGGTGGAGCAATAAACATTGGAAGATGGGGTGATGCAACAATCACAAAATCAGTCTTTATCAATAACGCTGCAGGAAATGGAAAACGTGGAGATGCAATTTACAACGGTAAAAAGCTTAAAATCAACTACTGTGTATTAATATCCAATGGTGCAAACAAAGTAATTTACCACAATGGTGAAGATAATGATGCTGATGCTCAATTCAACTGGTGGGGAACTAATAAAAACCCTCAAAACTTAGTTGGCGTCGGAACCTATGAAGATGATGATTGGGTTGATCAAAATTGCGTAATTGACACTTCAAACTGGGTGGTTATGACCGTTTCCAACAATTTCACTGATCAAATTAACGTTGGAGATAAAGTCGAATTCACAGTTGACTTTACCCATACCAACAGCGGCCAAGCATTGGTGGATTCCATTCCTGAAGTCAAAGTAAATGCCAGTGCACTTTATGGAGAAATGGATGCACAACATGCAAAAACTAAAAACAATGTTGCCAAATTCGTCTACACTGCAATAGAAGGATGTGAAGATAGCGTAACCATTGCATCTTCAAATGCGGTCAATACCACTCCTATCAGCGTTAAAGTTCCTGTTGTTCTTGAAGTCATTTATGTGTCAATGTCCGGTGATGACAATAACGATGGTGCTAGAGACACTCCTGTAGCAACCCTTAAACACGCTATTGAAATTGCCGAAAGGGGCAAAATCGTCATCATGAACGGTGATTACACTATTACTGAAACTTTAATTGTTGACAAGGATTTGGATATCACTGGTATGGGAACTGTAACCATCAACGGTAACCAATTGGGCATTCTGGAAAACAGTGCAAACCTTAACCTGACAAACATTGTGTTTACCAACGCTAAATTAGCTACCGGTTCACTTATCAAAGACAACGGTAATACAACTATAAACGGTTGTACTTTCTATTCATGTGTTACTACCGGTGGAAGTTCAGCAGGTCCTGTTAACAACCTTAAAGGCACAATGGTTATTAACAATTCCAAGTTCTATCAAAATAAGGGAGCAAGAGGTGTTGTTGCTTCACAAACTGGAACCAAATTAATCATTAACAATTCCGAATTCTATGACAACGATTGTACTTCAATAACTACCAGTAATGGTATTATTAACTTAAACTCAGCGGATGCAATTATTGAAAATACAGTATTTAGAAACAATAAAGTGAAAAATGGTGCTGGAATCTATGCTTCACGTTCCACTTCTGCAACAACAGGCAGTTTAGAAGTAACCAATTGTACTTTTAAAGATAATGTTGCAAATATTGGTTCAGGAGGAGCAATATTCATTTCCGGTCCTATGATAGTTGATATTAAAGATTCAACTTTCATCAACAATTTAGCTAATGCAAGTGCAAATAATGTTGGAGGAAGTGGAGGAGCAATCTACACTGGTACATCCGGAACTCCTAAAATCACTGTCGCCAATTCAATTTTCATAGATAACAGTGGTACCAATCCTAATTATGGCGATGCAGGAATAAATGTTGGAGCCGGAACTTTAGACATATCCAATTGTGTAATCCTAGCTAAAGATGATGATGCAAACTTCGCATTAAATAAGGGTGAAGCAACAGTAACAGCTAACGATAACTTCTGGGGAGACAATTCCAAAGCCAACACAAACGCTAACGTTGCCAGATGGATTATAATGAATGCATCATACACTAAAGATGGCCAAGGAGTACTTACAATCACCGCCACATTCGACAAGACCAATTCAACAAGCGGTGAAATTGCAGATTATGCCGGAAGCATTCCTGACGGATTTGATGTAGCATTCACATCCACTAGCGGCAACTTGAATGAAGTTGTTCCTGTCAAAAATGCTCAAGCTAGCGTACAATACACTCTTGATAAGAAAGACAGCGGAATCACAGTCAAAGTGGCAAATGCTGAGGTGACTTTCCCATTTGAAGTTGCACCTGAACTGATCTATGTATCACCTAGCGGTGACGACAATAATAATGGTGAACGGGAAACTCCGGTGGCTACCCTTGCACACGCTGTTGAAATTGCCGAAAATGGTCAAATCGTCCTTTTAGAAGGAACATATAAAACCGGTTATTTAGGAACTCTCTCCAATGATTTGAACATTACAGCTGAAGGCAAAGTCATTATTGACGCTGACAACAACAATAGAATCCTTTACGTAGGTGAAGACGCTAAAGTTGTCCTTAAAAACTTGATTATGGTTAACGGATATGGAATTGAAGGAAGTGGAGCTTTACTTGGAAACTCCAACTACTTGACAATCATTAACTGTACATTAGCCAATTCCTCAGCAGGTGAAAACAACGGTGGAGCAATTTACAATGTCGGTCACTTGACCATTATCAATTCTACAATTGCAAACAACACTGCAAAAGAGGGTGGAGCAATCTTTGCCAATGACGCTCTTGCCAAAGGAGTAAGCATTGTAATTGAAAATTCATTGATTGAAAACAACACAGCAACAGGCAGTGACAATTTCGGTGGAGGAGCCATATTCACACAACAAATAGCAGCACTCAGTGTTACAAACACATCATTCAGAAACAATAATGCTGAATCTACATCCAACGGTGGTGCAATATTCATTTCTCATTCAACCGCAACTTTAAGTATAACAGACTCTGAGTTCATTGCAAACCATGCTAACGGACAGGAAAGCACTGGTGGTGGAGCTATTTACATGACAGGCACTTCAAATTACGAAAGACAAGGTACTTTAACCATTTCAAATACCTTATTTGAAGATAACACTGCCGGAACAAACGGTGGAGCAGTATATGCAAGATCCACTACAATAAACATAGTAAACTCTGTATTGCTTAATAATAAAGATGCGAATGGATTGGCCGTTTACGGATATAAAACAGAACAAGTCAGTCCTGCCATAACTCTTAATGATAACTGGTGGGGTTCAAATGACAATCCAGCTAATCTGGTCGGTGGAAACAGCAATTACAAACCAACATTAAACAGATGGGCTATTTTAACCATTGCAAATGACACACCAATTGTCCAAGGCAATACTGTTAAATTAACCGTAAGCATCAATTCATGGACCAACGGCGCTGAAAACGGCACATTAGCCAACCCAATCAAAGTTGAAAGGCCTGTAAGCATCAGAACAACCTCAGGAATTATCGAGGGATTACTTGAAAACGGTGAGTTCAGCTACGATTACATCGTACCTGCTAACTTGAAAATCATTACAACAACTGTCGACAATCAGAGTGAAACACTATTCGTCATCACATCTGAAACCGTTTTAACTGTGGTAAACATTACTGCTTTCCAAGGCGAAACCGTCAACGTCAACATTATAGTTAAAACAACTGATGGTGCTGATGTAAACGGAGGTAATGTTGAGCTTTACTTTGGTGATAACCTGGTTGCAACAATTCCTGTTATTGGAGGTGTGGCATCTAAAGATGTCATCATCGCTAATGGCGTTGGAACATACGACATTAAAGCCAACTACAGTGATGCTACCGGTGAATTCAGTTATAGTGAAGATACTGCAAATTTAAATGTAAACGGTGTTAACAATGTTGTTACTCCTGACACATTCTCAATGTTCTTTGATGAAAACGGTAACTTGAAATCAGATCTTCCTCTCGACGAATTGTACTTCGAGGGAACATTTGAAAACATGGGAGTAATCACCATAGGTAAACCTATCAAGATTACTGGAAGAAACGCTCAATTTAAGAACACAGCTTTCAAACTCAATGCAAATGATGTGGTCTTAAACAATGTATCTATCGAGCTAAACCAAAGATTTGACGCAACAGACGGTGCAGCCATATACATTGGCGGAAACAATGCGGTTGTTTCAAACAGCAACATCACCTACAACGCTCCGGACAATGTCCAAAGCTATGCGATTGAAGTGGATGTTGCTAAGAATGTGAAAATCATCAACAACAACATCAACTACACTGCCAAATCAGACGGCACAGTCAAGACAATTGCAATCAATGCAATCGATTCCGATAATCTGGTTGTTGAAAACAACGTATTGAGCGCAAACATTCCATCCGTTGACATTGACTATTCTGCATATCCAGTTATGGGCTATAACTCTCAAGGTGTGCACATTGAAAAAAGTAACAATGTGTCATTCGACAAAAACGAAATTACAGTCAATTATAGCAATGCAGCAGGTTATGCCGATACAATCTATGCGGTTCACTTTGAAAACAGCAACAATTCAAGAGTCACCAATAACGGCATTGAATTGAATGGTCACGGCTATGCATACGGATTGGTTACCAATAATTGTGAAAACATTACAGTTTCAGGAAATGACATCAAGTCCAATTCCGATGACCATTATGCTGCTGGTTTACAAGTTGGCGGCAAATCATCAGCTTCACTAGACAACAACAACATTTCAGCCAAATCAAATGATGTTGTCTATCCTGTATACTTGGACGAATGGCAAATGGGCGGTGAAGTAAATCTCACCAACAATAATATCAAAGGCGAATCCGATACTGTCTACGGAGTATACGTTGAAGAGGAAAAAGTACTGATTTCCGGAAACGCTATTGAAGTTGTAGGAAACCATGTTTATGGTGTTGCAGCTCATCAAACCGATGTGGTAATCGATGGAAACGACATTAACGCAACAGGTAGGGATGTAGGAGACATTGTATCTCCTCAAAGTGGTGTAAATGAAAACACTACTGGTATCATTGTCAGTGAAGGCCAAGCCGAAATTACAAACAACAATGTTGTTACTACTGGAAAATCCACCATAGCAGCGATTAACACAAATGCAACAATCAAAAAGAATGGATTAACCGCAAATGGAACAACTGCTGAAGACAGTATTTCAAACGTGAATTCCAATGTTGTTGCATCAGAAAACACTGCAGCTAAGGACAAGGATACTCCAATAACTCCAACAACTCCTGTTATTAATGTTACAGGTAAGAACAACGCTAAGGTTGACTATGGCTTCACATACCAGGTACGCGTTACCGAAGACGGAAAATCCGTAGGTGCCGGTAAAGTTGTAACTCTCAAGATAGCCGGAAAAACATTGAATGCAAAAACAGACAAGAACGGTTATGCTAAATTCACTTTAGCAGTAAAACCTAAAGCCTATACCGTAACCGTAACATACAACAATGTTTCACAAAAGTATAAGGTAACTGTCAAAAATGTAATCAAGGCTAAAAACTTGAAAGTCAAAAAATCAGCTAAAAAACTTAATGTTAAAGTAACTTTAAAAACATCTGCTAAAAAACCTATTAAAGGCAAAAAAGTAGTTCTTAAAATCAAAGGCAAAAAATACAAAGCAAAAACCAACAAGAAAGGTGTTGCTACATTTAAAGTCAAAAAGAATTTACTTAAAAAACTCAAAGCAGGTAAAAAATACAAATACCAAGTTACCTATGGTAAGGATACCGTGAAAAAAACATTAAAAGTTAAAAAATAGGGATTTCAAATCTCTATTTTCTTTTTTTATTTTT